>JBCCHQ010000082.1:0-27085 GCA_039028735.1 Planctomycetota bacterium
CAACATTATCCCTGTACTGTGTAGATTGAGGAGATTATAGATGGGTAGACTGAACACTTGCACACTATTTCGACCGCAGGTAGCAACAGGCCATGATAGAAGTTAGTAATTACAGATTTCCTAACCCCATAGCATTTTGGTTCTAAGTCCATGTATATTACAACACCAAACAAACCATACGGTAGCTAGCAATGGTTAGGCACTCAGCTCCAGAATCATTATAAAATATGCCCAGTCCTCCCTCAGGTTGTTGGCGATCTGGAGTGCCTCGTCAGCGCTCTTGATCACATTGGAATTGATCTCGTAGGCCCGCTGCCCCTGAATCAACTGAATCAACTCAGACACAGCATTTACGTTGGAGCCTTCGAGAGCGTGCTGCAGCAGCGCAGGGATGCCGTTCTCTCCAGGAATGATCCCCGCCTGCGGATCTCCCGACGACGCGGTCGCCGTGAACAGGTTGTCCCCGATCGGCTCGAGCCCCGCGGGGTTCACGAACCGCGTCAGCGTGATCTGGCCGATCTGTTGTCCGTTCGGGTCCTGACCGTCGTAGGCAGTCACGATGCCGTTCTGTGAGATCGAGACGCTCTGGGTCTCGGCCGGGATCGTGATTTCGGGTGACAACAGGTCCCCCGTCGGCGTGATCATGCGCCCCTGGCTATCACGCAAGAAGTTCCCCGCTCGCGTGTACGCAGTCGTCTGGTCTGGACGCGTCACCTCGAAGAACATGTTGCCGTTGCCTTGGATCGCCAAGTGCATGTCATTGCCGGTCTGGATGATTCCGCCGGGCGTGAACATCTTCTCGGTCGAGACGATCCGCACCCCGTGGCCCACGTGCACGCCGCTGGGCTTGATCGGGCCGTTCGACCCGACAGCGCCGACCAGCGACTGCTGATGGTAGAACAAGTCCGCGAAATTGACGCGATCCTTGCGGAAGCCATCGGTGTTGATGTTTGCGACGTTGTTGGCAATCACATCGATGTTGCGCATCTGCGCATCCATCCCCGTGGCCGCCGTGTAGAGAGCGTGAACTCCCATCAAAGATTCCCTTCTTTATTACGACGAGCCTCCGACTCGCCCGACGTCGTTAACCGCTCTACCAAGGGCCTGATCTTGTTGGGTGATCATCCGCTGATTCGACTCGTAGGCTCGAAACGTACGGATCATTGCCACCATCTCCTGGACCGGCTGCACCGTGCTCCGCTCCAGGCTCCCCTGCAAAACGCGCGCATCACTGGGCTGCGGCGTTCCCTCTCCGAAGAAACGAAACACATTGTCCCCCACGGGCTCGTAGTGCTCGTGATCGACGCTGCCCTGCACCCAGAGCCGCGCAATGGGGTCGCCACCGGCCGAGATTTGACCGTCGCCGGCGACCGTGACCTCTTGGTCGGGCAGCTGGATCGGGTTCCCGGATGTGTCGAGCACTTGGCCGCGTCCATCGGCAGTGATGAGAAAACGGTCAGGACTCATCGCGAAGTTGCCCGCGCGGGTGTAGAGCTGCTCATCACCCACCTGAACCGTGAACCAGCCATCGCCTTGGAGCGCGAGGTCCAGCGTGTTCCCCGTTTGTTGCACCATGCCGATCGTGTCGTCGAAGGTGACCTCGTGCACGAACAGGCCACCCCCGAGTTCGTCAAGAACGCGCTTCGGGGCCGGGTCGTAACGAGGTGGCTCGTAGGCTTCAGTCGGACGTTCCTGGAACACCGCGAAGCCGCGCTTGAAGCCAGGCGTATCGACGTTCGCCAAGTTGTTGGCGAGCACATCGATCCGGGTCTCGGATGCGAGCGAACCAGCCGCGTTCAGATAGATTCCGTAGACACTCATGGCACTCTCTCCGCCGGGTTACAATTTCTCCGGCGGGCTAATCGCAACGACCATGCCTCGCACAGGCAGCCAGCGAAGAACACCACAAGTTGCTCATTGGAAGAGACTTATGTCGCGAGAGCCAAGATACATGAGACGGACTGCGAGGAGAGCTTCTCGCCGCTAGCGGCAGGCTTTGCCGCTTCACCATCCCAGTCGCGGGCGCAGCCGCAGCGCTCAAACGATTGCTGGATGAGAGGTGCTTCACCGCCTGAGGAGAGCCGGCCGACGCCCCATTCTCGAACTCGACTGGCCGCGTCCCCGGGCGGCAAGAATAGGGGAAGCGTCAGCAGGGCAAAAAAAAACACCCCCAACAGGGCCCTGTCGGCGTGGACCGACGCTGGCGCTGCAGGGGGCGTTGACTCGAACTTGCAGGAGGGCTGGCTTAGCCCTTCTTCATCGTTTCGGCAGTCTTCTTGGCGTCGTCGGCGGCCTTCTTGCCATCCTCTGCCATCTTCTCACCCGACTTCTTCACGTCGTCAACGGACGGCGTTTCGTCCTTCGAGCAACCGGTGACCGTCAGGCCGAAACACGCAACAAGACACAGCATCAAAGCGAACTTGCGAAACACAACGGACTCCTTCCAGAGACTCCACGGACCTCCCCAATCATCGAAACTGGGAGCGCGATGAGGCTAGCAGGGTTGCTGTGCAGCATCCAGCGCGAAACCCCCTGTCGGGATTCCCGACACACCCGGCGCGCGGACGCGGGCAGTGGACCGGCGGAGCTCTAGACGGACGCGGCGCAAGGCCGCATAAACAACTACACTAATAACACTTACAGCCAAAGCCTCAGACTAGGACCAGCGTTTGTTATAGGACCTCTCCTCACTGCAACGGTTCCCCTTCGCCCGAGGGGGGAGCTCCTGCCAAGTTCTGCGGCACCTCGGGCACAACGAGGCGACCGGCAACTGCCGGCCGTCTCGTTTCTTTTTGCCCAGACCTTGCGCCACGCTTGGCGGAAAATGAAACTCGACCCGCTGCTGAAAGCACCCGATGATAGAAGCCCGAAACGCCGCAAACCGAATGAATGAAATGGAGGAGCAATTGCCACCTCCTGATCGTTGCGGTACCGTCCGCGGCTCGAAGTGCGAGGGTGGCGGAACTGGCAGACGCGCAGGATTTAGGTTCCTGTACCTTCGGGTGTGGGGGTTCAAGTCCCCCCCTTCGCACCACTTTTTCTTCTTTCCTCGAGGAGGAGTCCACATGCTGAGAAAGACTGCGCTGTGCACGGCCCTCTGCTTCTTTGCAACAACCCCGCTACTTGCGGGCAAGGGCGGCACACTTCCGTTCAACACCGACTTGGAGAAGGCGCCGGCTGCAGCCCGAGACGTCGGCAAGGCTCAGGTCTACTACTTCACCAAAGACCACTGACCGCCCTGTGCCAAACTGGACGCAGGTGCGTTCTCAAGCTCTAAGGTGGAACAAGATGGTAAAGACCTCGCGTTGATCCTCGTGCACGCTGCGCGCGGCGGCGCTCGCGCGCTGATGGACAAGTACGGCGTCAAGTCGTTCCCGACGGTCGTCTTCACGGACAGCGAAGGTAGCGAGACCGCGCGTTTGGCCGGTCGCGACGAAGACTCGGTGGCTCGTCAGTTCGAAGAGCACGCCAAGAAGTACACCCGCGTGACACCATGGCTCGAGTCGATCGACAAAGCTGTGGCAGCAGGCAAGGAAGCGAACAAGCCTGTCCTCGTGTTCGCCGTTGACCCGCGACACCCGGCCTCAGCGTTCATCGAGACGTTCTTCGCGCACAACATCTCCTACAAGACTGTGGAGAAGTTCGCGATCTCGAAGGTCGCGTTCAGCAAGAAGGACAAGCAGCTCAAGGGTCTGAAGATCCGCAAGGGCGCAACGGTCTATTACCTGGATCCCAACGATGAGACTTTGCGAGCCCGCAAGGTGTCGGCCAGTGATCCAGCGAAGTTCAAGAAGCAGCTCGACAAGCTCCTCGAGAAGTACGCAGAGAAAGTGGAGAAGGCGGCGAAAGCCGGCTAACCACTCGAGGTGCTCCACGAGAAACGGGATGACGCGTAGCGCGTCATCCCGTTTTTTGTTGCCCGGCAACCGCGCGCTGCGCCGTTTCGCTGCGCCGTGTTCGTAGCGTCGTTTCCGCAGCGTCGTGTTCTCAGGCGCCAAACTTGTCGAGGCGTCCCGCGTGCGCGAGCGCGAGCCCCATGAGATCTTGCGCCGAGAAAGTACCCAGATCCCCGCCCATCACTCCCCGCTCGTGGAATGGTGTCGGCATCGGTATGCAGCGTTGCGACTGCAAGATCAGCGGCACAGGGTGCCACGAGTGCTCGCGGTGGATCGTCGGCGTCGAGTGATCGCCCGTGATGATCAAGACGTTGTCGTCGCCTGTTCCAAGCAGTGCCTCGAGCTGTGGGATGTGCTGGTCGATGGCTTCGAGCGCGCTCACCTTCGCGGCGAAGTCACCACTGTGTCCCGCCGTGTCAGGGTCCTTCGTGTGTAGGAAGAAGAAGTCGTAGTTGTCCCACTCCCGCTGCGCCACTGCGATCTGCTCAGGCAGCGACGTTCCCGGGTCGAGCACGTTCATGCCGACCAAGCGCGCAACACCACGGTACATCGGATAGATCGCAATGACGGCGGCTCGCAGAGCATAGCGTTCGTCGTAGCTCTCGATGTCTGGCATCGACGAGAAGCCGCGCAGTAGCACACCACTCCCCTGCGGCTCATCGCGTAGACACTGGCGCGCCTGCTCGAAAAACGATGTCACCAACGCCGCCGTCTTTTCGGAAGCGGCGTCCCGTCCAGCAAACGGGTGCGGTGGCTTGCCTTCCACCTGCGGATCGTTGTCGTTGATGTGATGCCCTAGCCCGTTCCCGCGGACGACCAGCGTAAAGCGATGCTGCTTCCCTGGCAGCAGCACGAAATCGGCGTCGTCCAGCTGTACGTGCTGTGTCAGCTTCTCGCAGAGGCGTTTGCACTCGGCATCGGGAGGGCGCCCGGCGCGCCGGTCCTGCACCAGCCCGGCCGCGTCGATCGTGCAGAAATTGCCACGGGCCGCGACCTCGCCAGCAGCCAGCGGATAGTCCGATCCCAACGCCTCGAGCAAGCCCCGCCCGAAATCGATGCGCTGCGGGTCGTAGCCAAACAGTGACAGGTGACCGGGCCCCGACCCCGGGGTCAGGTAGGGATCCAGGATCTGCGCGCGCCCCGTCGACGACCGCGCCGCAAGAGCGTCCAGATGGGGCAGCGAGGCAGCCTCCATCTCCGTCTTGCCGTGCTGCGGATCGGGCAGGCCACCAAGCCCGTCCATCACGAGTAACACGATCTTCCCACCGTCACGACGGAGGAGTTCCCTTGGCGGCGCACCCATGGACCTGCCCTTCTCTGTTGCTACTTCGATTCCCGACGAAGCCGTTACAAGACTTGCTTCCAGCGCAGGGATGCACTCGAAGAAGATCCAGCAGTATCTCCGGCCACGCCGTTCCTCGCAATACCGGCTCCACTGGCGCTCTGCAAGCGACACGGCTACGATCCGCCCCCATGACGCAACTCCAGACGCTGCACATCAACACCGAACGCACTTGGCGTGGTGGCGAGAAACAAGCACTCCTACTGATGGAAGGGCTGCTTCGTGACGGTCACGGCGTGGACCTCGTGTGTCACCCGGACACGCCGATGGAAGCGCGAGCCCGTGCAAGCGGCGTCTCCGTCCACCCGATGCCTCTGCGCGGTGAACTGAACCCCGCGCCAACCTTGCGAATTCGCAAGCTGATGAAGCGTGAACAGTACGACGTCTGCCACATGCACACGTCGCACGCGCACTCGTTCGGAGTCTTTGCGCGCGGCTGGCGCAAACGGCCGATCACCGTCGTCAGTCGCCGCGTCGACTTCTCGATCTACAGGCGCGGCGCCTTCGGGATGAATTGGTTCAAGTATCGCTTTGGCGTCGACCGTTACGTTGCGATCTCTCGGGCCATCCGCGACGTCCTGGTGCGCGACGGGGTCCCGGCCGCCAACATCGAAGTCGTCCACTCGGCCGTTCCTCCGCCACCGGAACCAAAGCTGTCGCCGAGCGCGCTACGCGAGCAGCTGGGGATACCCGAGGCGGCACCGGTACTAGGCAACGTTGCGCATCTAGCGTCGCACAAAGGGCAGATCCACCTGATCGCGGCGCTGCCGCAACTCCTGCAGCAGATCCCAGAACTCCACCTCGTGATCGCGGGAGACGGTGAAGAGCGTGCCAGCCTCGAACGAACCGCGCGCGAACTCGGCGTTACAGAACGGGTTCACCTTCCAGGCTTCACAGACGACGTCCCAGCCTACCTGGCCCTGTTCGACGCGTTCTGCATGCCAAGCGTGCAGGAGGGACTAGGCACAAGCCTGCTCGACGCGCTGCACGCACAGCTGCCTACGATTGCGTCCGAAGTCGGTGGCATCCCGGAGGTCATCCGCCACGAAGAAACCGGCCTCCTGGTGCCGCCAGCCGACCCGGACGCGCTCGCTGCGGGCATCATACGTCTCTTCCTCGAACCGCAGTTCGCGCGTAAGCTGGCGACCCGTGGCCATGAGGTAGCAACTCAGGAGTTTTCCGTCGAGCAGATGGTCGCTGGCAATGTTGCCGTGTATCGCGAGACGATTCAGAAGAAGAACAAGCAATGACGATCTACATCGTGCTCCCACTCATCGGAGCATTGATCGGCTGGTGTACGAACTGGCTCGCAGTAAAGATGATCTTTCGCCCCCGGGTCGAACGCTCGTTCCTTGGTATTCGGGTGCAGGGTCTGCTGCCGAAGCGCCGCGGGGCTCTGGCAGAGAACGTGGCCGGCACAGTCGAACGCAACTTCATCTCGGTCGAGGACATCCAGCAGGTCGTGACCGGAATGGTCAAGGGCGAGAAAGTCCGCGCGCTGCTGCACGAGCGAATCGATGCGCTGATCGCCGAGCAGATGCAGCGCTTCGGCACGATGGTGAAGATGTTCATCTCCGACGACTTGATCGCGCAGCTCAAGACGAAGATCGAAGACGAGGTGCTAACGTTCGTCGAAGGAATGTCTGGTGAGATCCAAAACGGCATCGCCGAACACCTCGACATCCACGAGCTGGTCAAGTCTCGAATCGAGAGCTTCGACATGCAGCGCCTCGAAGACATCGTCTTCAAGATCGCAGCGAAGGAGCTGCGCCATATCGAGGTGCTTGGTGGTGTGCTGGGCTTTGTCGTCGGCCTCGTCGAGGCGATCGCGATCAAGGTGTTGGGTTTGTAATCGCTGCCGTCTATCGCCTCAGCCGCAGGACAGCTATGACCGCCTACTCCTGGACGACATAGTCTTCTGCAACGCTCCGGTCGAGCAGCACCAGCAGAGGCTTCACTTGGATCGTCGCGGGCACCCGCAACTCACCCGCTCGAAAGCCCCACCAAGGAGTATGAGAGAAGTCAGTGACGGTCACCCGCTGGATGGCTCGCTGCCCCGAGAGCAGGGCTCGCCCCGGGCGCTCCGGCGGGAATTGGAGCGCCTGGAGCGCCTCGACAACAACGCGCAGCGCCACAACCTCGTCGTCGATCGCGGCGCCACTGGGCCGGACGACAAGCTTTGCTCCAAGCAACTCCTGCAGAGCTGCTTGTAGACGATCGGCTTCGTGCCAGACCTCGATACTAACCGTGGCAAAGTGATGCATCGCCGCCAGCACTTGTTGAACGTCTCGGCCGGAGTCATCCAGAAGGGTGTCGGTTGCCGGATCGACCGTCAGGGCGTGGTAGCCCCACTGCCCCAGGATTTGGACGCTTCGAGGGTCGACCTCGATGCTGGTCAGGTATGGGGACAAGTTGGCGTCGTAGCCGTTCAACGCCGCTCGTAGGCGTCGAGCCACCGGCAACAACTCCGCGGGCGAGTGTCCTCGGGTAGTGAACACGCTTCGGTTCAGGGCCAACATCGCAACGGCCAGCTGTTTCTGCAGGTTCCGCACCTCTTGGGTGAACTCGGAGATCTCTGGCACCCGCGCGAGGATGGCACGGCACTCCCCGGTCGCACCACGCACCTTCAGTTCGACGTTGTGTCGGCGCCAGTTCCATGGCTGTGCACTCTCGATTGCCGAATAGGTCGCCTTCTTGGAGAGCCTCAACACATGCAAATCTCGCTGCAGTAGGTCGGACGAGCGTAGCATCTCATGGCACGCTCGCATCTCATCGGGAGTCACTCGCGGTACGTCCATCGATCGTATCTCGACGCGCACGCCGGTCTCGGCCTGAAAGCGCAGTTGCAGTTCGCGGCGCTCTGCCAGGGCCCTCTCGAGAACGCTCGCCGTGGGCTGGCGCTGCAACATCTCCGCAAGGCGCTCCGGCTCATCGAGTTTCAACATGACGCGACGATTCTCGCAGTCGATCCGCCACTCGTCGCCGACTTGCAGCACGTCCGGCAGTATTCCGCGCAACTTTCCGCGCCGCGAGAGCGCCACAACCTCGCGCAAGAGAGCCTCCTGTTGCTGCTGGAACTGCAGCACGCCATACGGGCCAGCGCGCGGTGGCGTCGCAGCTACGCTACAGCCCACCGCCGCACTCGCTTGCCGTCGGAGATCGGCGAGGCGGGCCTTGCCCGCGTCGATCTGCTGAGCCTGCTCGTGCATCTCCGAGATAACCGCAGCGAGCTCTCGTCTCACGACCTCGCGCACCTCGTGGTTCAACTTCTCCAGCTTCTCGGACATGGCGACCGATGGTTGTGCGACAAGTTGTGCCTCTGGGAACTCCACCGAGCGCTGCTTGCAGCACAACCGTCGGTGCACGATCTTGGACTTCGATCCAATGGGCCGCGGCGGCGCGGTCCACTCGTACTCAGGGAACGCCCGCTCTAGGGCACTATGAACACGCATTCGCACACCCGTCCCATAGAAGGTATCGCGCCAGCGTTCACTGCGCCGTGTCAGCTGTTCGGGCAAATCGCAGTCGACCGAGCCAGGCGCGTCGGCCACTATGAAGGGGGTGGTCCAAGCCACGTATGCCGCAGTTGTCAGGAATATACCCATCGCCAACAGAGCCATTGCGGCCAGGCAGGTTCGGGGGTGTGTGCGCCAGACACTCAACGCTCCTCCCCCTGGTTGTTGAGATAGGCGACGTCCTCCTCTGCGCAGCGGTCCAACAGTTTGAGGATCTCCGCCAGCGTGTGATCGTGGTGCACCCGCAGCTGCCGACGCTGCACGCCCCACCAGTAGCTGATGCTGCTACTCGTGACGGTTACCCGTGAGATCTTTCGATCGCCGTTCAAGAGCGCAGCTCCGCGTCGGCTCGGTTCCAGGCGCAGCTTGCGAAGAGCTGCCAAGACGGTATCGAGTCCGCGCAGCTCCTCGGGGAGCGCAACATCGGTCTGGAAACGCGGCTGTGATCCCAGCAAGTTGCCGATCGTGGTGCGCAGCTGCGTGCGCCGCTCGGGTTGAGTCGCGTTGGCATCGGCAAAGGCCTGCATTTCGATCAGTGCCGCAGCGATGGCCGCGCCAGCATCGTCGATCTCTTCCAGCGACAACTTGCGACGCTGCCAGCGCCCACGCACGTCGAGGCCGTCGTCGAGCACAGTGACGTACTCCAAGTGGCGCACATCGTGTTCCAGCAGCTGCTCTGCCGCCTTGGCCAAACTCGACGCCACTTGCAGCTGCCCCTGCGACGGCGCTTCGGGGGGTACTTCGACTTTGATATCGACCCGCAGGCGCGCTCGGGCAATCGCTTGGTTCACCTTCCGGGCGACGATCGTCTCCTCGCGCAGGGGTGCCAGCAGTACTTTGGTGAGGAAGACATGCTCGCGCTCAACCGTGCCAACGGCTGGCATCGACGCGCCACGACGTTGCCAGCGCGACCCATAGACGTCGTGTTGCGCATACTCTTCGCCAATTCGCACAGACAACAGATCGCTGACGGCAACTTGACGCTCGGTGAGAGTCGCGCGCAACGCGGCGAGTTGCTCGAGCGTCACTCGAGGCGCATCGGTCCAATCGATCGAAAAGGTGATTCCCAGGTCGCGTTGCCACTCGAGCAGCAGCCGCTGCCGCTCGGTCCGCAGCTTCGTGATCGCATCACGCGACGGCAGCTGGGCCAGCTGCTCGGGGATACGATCTGGTTCGTCGATGCAGACCGCCGTGCATTCGTTCTCGCGGTTGAGGCGCCATTCATTGCCAAACTCGAAGCTGCGATAGCCGCGACCATCCAAGTGTCCGGCGTTGGCATAGTCGAGGAACCGCGACAGCGCCAACAGCAGTTGCTCACCGCGCGCCATGGACGCCGTGCTAGAAGCCGCCACTGGGCTGATCCCAGAGACCACTCGCGACAGCCGCAGCTCGAGACGATCAGCGATCGCTTGCCGTACGAGGACGATCTCATCGTGTTGTTCATCGAGCAGCTGCGCTTGTTCGCGCAGCGCGGGGATCCGCTTCTCGATCTCACGCGCTACGTAGTGGCGGAGCTGTTGATTCAGGTCTGCAACTTCGGCCAGTAGCGCAGCCGGTGGATCCGGGCACTCCTCCCCGGGGCTCCAAAGTCCATCACTGGGTTGCGAGCAGCCAAATCCTAGTTAACGCACGCTCGGCTGCCGTCGCGTGCCGGCGATCACACGCCCGGGGGGCAAGGGTTTTTCCTCGACAGGCCATTGCTGGGTCCCGAACTCGCGTTGGATCAACCCCTCCAGCTTCATGCCGGTGACAGCAACGTCGAAGAGCCACGAATGACGCTGCAACTCAGCCGGCACGTCGACGGACTGCGTCATGACGGTGCGGCGTGCCGGATACGGACGCATGGCTGCCGACCACAGGTGTGTACCTATGATGGCCAACGCAATGACCAGCGCCGCGACTAGTGTGATCGCCAGCGAGTGCTGCCGCAGCTTGCCGAGCACTTAGAACTCGATCCAAACTTTCGCGAGGCTGGGTCCTTCGACGTGCATCTTGAACTCGTTGAAGTAGCCCCACGGGGTTTCGTGAACTTCGAAATCAACGCTGCGTAAACGATCACCAATCTCTCGCAGCAGCTCTTGCGCGACCTCCGGTTCAGCACTCTCCTTTGCGAGGTGCGCAAAGGAGTGCAGTGTCACCCGCTCGACGTCGACCTTGCGCGCCAGCCATTTGAGGTTCTTCACGGCCTTGCGGATCGTGCGTGTCCGGTCCTCGGTATCGTGCGGCTCGGCGTGGACCCAGGCAAGGATCCCACCCGCCGGCATTCCGCCCTCCTCCTCGCGCTCGACCTCGGTCTCGAGGTTGCGCTCGTGGCTCCGGAACCAGAACTCGCGGACATGGAACATCAGCAGCTTCAAAGGGACCTCCGTCTCTGTTCCCCCGATCATGGCAGATTCGTGGTATCATGTGGTCATGATCTATCCACCCGAGCCAGCAGGGGTGGAGCTAACTCACAGCAGGGGAACACCTAAGGGGGACCCGGCCGTGTCGACCACGCAGATGGAACCTGGCCAGATTCTGAACAATCGCTACCGCATCGACCGTTTGCTCGGGCGCGGCGGGATGGGGCAGGTGTACCTCGCAGAAGACCTCAGCGGCGGCGGCGACGTCGCCCTGAAGACGATCCGTGAAGGGGTCGAGGAGGCCGATCGGCGGCGCTTCGAGCGCGAGATCCGGACGCTGCGTACCCTGTCACACCCCCACATCGTACCCTTTCGCGATCTCGGCCTGGCTGGCGAATCGATCTTCTACACGATGGAGTACCACGCCGGCGTCACGCTCGAGGACGTGCTGGAGAAACATGGGGCGCTGCAAACCACCGAAGCGCTCGATTGGTTCTTGCGCGTCCTCTTGCAGGTGGCCGATGCGTTGAGCTATCTGCACCAACGGCGCCTCGTACACCGCGACATCAAACCTGCAAACATCTTGTTGTCTGTCAATGACGGCTCTCCGCCTCCCAGCGAGCCCGCGGCTTGGGTTGGGCTGACCAACGTGACGGCTTCGCTAACGGACTTTGGGCTGGTCAAGACCCGCGACGGGGACGGCGCTTTGACCCGCACGGCACTCGGCACGCCACAGTACATGTCTCCGGAGCAGATCGAAGCCTCCCCCGCTGTCGACGAGCGCAGTGACTTGTACTCGCTCGGCGTGATCTTGTATCGGGCCGCGACAGGACAACTCCCCTACGAACGTCTGTCGGATGCGCTGTCACGCACACCCGCGCGCCCTGCGCGCGAACTGAACCCCGAGTTGCCAGAGATCCTCGAGCAGGGTCTCGAATGGATGCTGCAGTTCGAAGCCTTCCGCCGTCCCTCGAACGCAACCGAAGCGATGGAGGTCCTCGGCTCCATACTCGACCGCAGGGCCCCTGCTCACGACAGCGCGCCGGCGATCTCCAAGCTGTCGCAGCCGGTGTTCAGCGGGCGCCGTGACGAGATCGAAAAGCTCTCCGAGATTGCAACGGCCGCAGTGCGTGGCAATGGCCACTGGGCGTCGATCACCGGCGAGCGTGGGATCGGCAAATCCTGGCTGCTCGAGCGTAGCGAGTTCAAGAGTCGTGCCTTGCTGCAAAGTGGCGCCGATATCTATCAGGGTACGTTCTCACCTGGCCGGGCGCACTCCGGCTTCCAGCAACTGCTCAGCGCGATGCTACGTCACATCGATCGCCACCACGGCCGCGACCACGCCATCGATGCCCTCGGGCGATGGGGACAGAGCTTGCGATCGCTGTTCCCCCAGCTGCAGGTCGAAGGCTGGCTGGACGATTGCCCCAGCGTCGACGGCTCGGTGCCGCACGAAATCTTGAAAGAGCGCGTCTTCGAAACGGTCGTCGGCGTGCTCTGCGCCTTCGCTGAAGTCGAGCCTCGCGTCATCGTGCTCGAGGACGTGCACTACGGCGACGACTTCGACCTCGAGTTGCTCCGACGACTGGTGCTCAGCGCGATTCAGCTGCCGATCCTCGTTGTGACAACCCACCGTTCCGAGTTCCAGGGACGCGTGGCCGGGCTCGAACGGTTGTTGCACGAGATCCGGTCGGAAGAGCGCCTACTAGAGATCGAAATGCTGCCTTTCGGCGCCGCGGAGACGCGCACGATGGTGCAGTCGATGCTCGCACCCGCGCGGGCGGTCCCGGAGCCATTCGTCGAGGTCCTGCTGGAGCGCACCGACGGCGTGCCGCTCTATCTCCTCCACCTCGTCAACTCCCTGTGGAACCGAGAGCTGATTTCGCTCAACAGCGCTGGTTGGCATGTGGATCCAGACGCAGTACGCGAACTGCCGATCCCAGAATCGACGCGCTCTCACTTCTTGCTCGTGCTGGATGAGATGAGCGCCGACGAGCTGAAGGTGCTCAACATCGCAGCCGTGTTGGGAACGACCTTCTCGTTCGATGTCCTTCTGGAGGCTGTCGAAGGCGACGAGTTCGCACTCGATGCGCTGTGCCGCAACCTCGTCCACGCCGGCGTCTTGCAAGAGCACCAGAACGGCTTTCGCTTCCTTCACTCGTTCGAACAAGAGATCATCCTGCAGCGTCTGTCCCAGCCGATGCAACGCCGCCTCCACGCGCGTGTCGGCAAAGTGCTGGAAGTCTTCTATCACGACACACTCGACGACCACATCGGCGAGATCGCCGAACACATGTACCTTGGCGGGGATCAAGAGCGTGGTGTCGAGTACCTGCGCCGCGCTGCTCTGCAGGCGGAGAAGGCCTATGCAACGCGCGCTGCCCTCGACTACAACCGCAAGGCGCTCGAGCTGTGCCAAGATCCCAACTACCGGCCAATGCTGCTGGTCGCGATCGGAGATCAGCACCTCAAGCTCGGCGAGCACGACCAGGCGGTGCATCACTTTCGCGAGGCGATCGGCTACTTCACGCAGGTCGAAGAGCTGCTCCTCGACGACAACAGCGAGAGGCTAACAGCAGAACAGAAACAGGAGCTCGAGGACTACGTGCAGCTGCTGCTGAAGTTCGGCGAGGTGTCCACGCGTCGCGGTGACTTTGCGCCAGCCCTCGAGAACTTTCAGAAGGCCGAGCAGATCGCGCGTCGAGTCAACGCGGCTGAGAAGATCGCCCTCTCGCTGGTTAGCCAAGCTGCGACGTTTGCGTTTCGTGAGGACTTCGACGGCGCCGTACGGTCGTACGAGAACGCGATCGAAATCTACGAGGCGCAGTCACCGGTGCACGGCCACGGCCTCGCCAGTGCCTGGGGAGGATTGGCTGCCGTCGTCAAAGTACGCGGCGACTTGCCGCGCGCCAGCGAATGCTTCCAGCGCGGCCTCAAGATCTCGCAAGACACCGGCGATCAACTGCTGACAGCACGCTTGTTGACGAATCTCGGCAACTTGTACCGTGCCGAGGGCAACATGCAGGACGCAGTCGACGCGTTCGAACGCGCCCTCGATATCCGCGATCGTTACGGTGATCGACAAGGCGTTGCGATCTGCTTCATGAACTTGGGGCGAGCGCACGCGCTACTGGGTGATCTCCGGCGCAGCTTGGAAGCACTCACCCACGCCCAAGAAGCGTTTCAGGCGATCGGCGACAAACACGGCACGCTCCTCACCCTCGGAAATCTGGGCACGCTGCACTTCTACTTGGGGGCGTTCGACACGGCGCAGACCGCATTGCAAGAGTACCTCAATGATGCGTCGCGCAGTGGCGTCGTTCGTTGTGTAGCAGACGCTCGGCACAGCCTTGGGGTCCTGCACGTTGCCATCGGCGAGATCGCCAGTGCGGAACGACTGTTCGAGCAGAGCCTCAGTGACTTCGAGAAGGCCGGAGACCGAGAAGGATCGCTGTTGAATCGAGTGCAGCTCGCCCGCGTCCGTGCGCATCAAGGACGCGTGGAAGACGCTCTCAGCCTCTGCAACGAAGTGCGCAATCAAGCGATGGAACGCAACGCTCAGGAGCCGCTTGCAGAAGCACTCCGTGTCAGCGCCGAGTGCTATCGCAGCACCAACGATCCCGAGAGCGCCGAGCCGTTGGCTCTCGAGGCTCTGCGCAATTTGGAGAACCAGCACCTGACCTACCACCAAGGTGTGTGCTGCCGCACGCTCGGCAAGATCTACTGAGATCTCGGGTACTACTACGCCGACAAGTCCAGCAAGTACTTCGAGCGTTCGCTGCGACTGTTCGAGATGCTTGGCGCACGCCACGCCTTGGCGCAGACGCAGGTCGAGTTCGCTGGTTTCCTCGTCATGGTCGAGGAGATCGAAGAAGCCGTGCAGTTGCTGCACGATGCAGAGAGAGTATTCGTCGAACTTAACACGGAACAAGACATCTCGCGGGTACGCCGCGAGATTGCCAGCTTGAGCTGAGGTTCGCTATGAGTCGCGTCGACTACCGTCGCAAAGCCGTCCTGGGACGTATTGGTACGACCCTGGACCAGTTCTATATGAAGCAGGAGATCGACTGGGACTACGACGTCCGGACCATCATCGATCAGATCCTCGAGCTGGCACTGACCGAGCTCGAGTTCGGTGAGGGCAAACCCGTGGACCGGGGCTTGATCATCGTCCCGACGGTCTCTGGGGATCTCGAGGTAGGGGGAGGTTGGCGCACCGACGACGATCTCAGCTACAGCCGGACTGTCGTGAATCGTACGCTGCAAGAGGGACGTTCCATCCTCTATGAGAACACCCAAAGCGACACGTCTTTCGAGAACGCCGAGAGCCTCAAATCCATCGCTGTGCAGTCGCTGATCTGCGTGCCGATCCACTCGGAATCGGAAGCGCTGGGCGCGATCTATGTCGAACGCCGTGACGCAGGGCATCTATTCACATCCGCGGACGAAGCCTTCTTGATGGAGTTCGCACGAACGATCGCTCCGTACGTGAAGACGGCGCTGATTCACCAGAAGCACGTCGCTGAGATCCAGGAACTGAAGGTCGCAGCTGAACAGAGCGCGACGATGCCGAGGATGCTAGGCCGCTCCGACGCGACCCGCAAAGCCCTCGAGTTGGCACGCATCGCGGCTGGCGTCGAGAAGACCGTGGTCATCACCGGCGCGTCGGGATCTGGTAAGGAACTCCTGGCTCAGGCAATTCACCAACAGAGTCGCCGCATGGATGGCCCCTTTGTCGTCGTCGACTGTTCGGCCTTGTCTGAGAACCTGCTCGAGAGTGAGCTCTTCGGACACAAGCGTGGGTCTTTCACCGGCGCTGTCACCGACAAGCCTGGCGCGTTCGAAGAAGCGAGCGGCGGCACTCTATTCCTTGATGAGATCTGTGACTCGTCTAAATCACTGCAGCAGAAGCTGCGGCGCGTCCTCCAGGAAGGGCAGATCCGTCGCGTCGGCGAGAACGTGCAGCGGGAAGTCGACGTCCGAGTCGTTTGCGCAACCAATCGCAACCTGCAAGAAGAGGTGGACGAGAAGCGCTTCATTCATGACCTCTACCACCGCATCCATCAGTTCCCGATCACACTACCGCCGCTGCGTGAGCGCAAAGAAGACATACCGATCCTCGTCGAGCACTTCATCGCCGGCAGTGGCAGCACCAAGAACCCACCGGTACGCGGCGTCTCACCGGAAGCCCTGCAGCTGTTGATGGCGCGCGACTGGCACGCGAACAACGTGCGCGAGCTGCGCAACGTCGTCGAGCTTGCCGTCGACCTCGCCGGCACCGACATCATCCAGCAACAGACCATTGAGCAAACGCTCGAGATTCGCGGAGAACAAGCGGACACGCCTTCTGAGGACCCGCTCACCGGCGCCCTCTCCAACCCGCAGTTCGACGGTGAATGCTTGGCGTTGGACACCGATCGAACCCGCCAGTTGTTCGAGGAGACTTCTGCCGAGGCGGAGAAAGAGAATCGCCCGTACTACCGCGTTCAGCGAGAATTCTGCGGCAAGCTCGGCGTCGAATCGCTGCGGTTCACGGGTTGGAAGCTACGCCCCGCTGCCCGGCTGCTCGGCGTCAGCCCCGTCAAGTTGCGTCAGGACTTCCGTCACTACCTCGAGTTGCTGTTCGACCTCGGAGCCGACCGCAGCAAGGTGGCAGAGATCCTCGACATGCCGGAAGCAACTCTGGAGCGCAAGCTCAGTGACTTGGGTATCGACATCGACACCGGCTCGCAGGAGGGTGCGGCGTGAAGATCGGTGTACTCCGTTGCGTCCTGCACATTCCGCAGGCCGGCTCGCTGAAGGACAAACGACAGGTCATTCGCAGCCTTCGTGACCGGCTCTTCTCACGCTTCAACGTCTCGGTCACCGAAGTGGATCAAAACGACAAGTGGCAGCGAGCAACCTTGGGGATCGCCACGGTATCGCGAGACGCAAAGGGCGCCGCTGCGTATCTGCACGAGATCGAAGAGTTCGTGCGCGCTCACCCTGGCGCCCAGGTCGTCGACCTGGAATCGGCTGTCGAGGACTTCGAAGAGGCCGGCTACGGTGACGCGCAGGGCTGGTCGCCGAACTACGACGACGAATAGCCCAACCCACCCAACGAACTTACACCGCCTCACCATCAAAACCGGCGGAGCCACGTTGGCTCCGCCGGGCTGTACTCAACGACTACGCCCACCCCACTAGGGGCAATGAGAGTAGCCGAGACAATCGAGGCCGTCCGCAGTTGGGTCTGCTCCGCAGAGATCCGGAGCAAGCCACGTCGGGGGTGGCGTTGCACTCGGGAACAATACGTTCAGCATGGCCACTGCATCGGCGATGTTGAGGCCGCCGTCGTCATTGGCGTCGCATGAATCGTTGCAATCGAGCGCGGCGGGCGGCGGCGCCGCCGGGAACAAGAACGTCAGCAACCGCACTGGGTCAGCGATGTTCTTCGTGCCGTCATTGTTGCAGTCACCGCGCTGAAACTGCGGCGCTGCCTGTACACACTCGATGTTCAACGTGATCGGCCCGGTGGCGCCATTGTTGTAGTTGGAAACGCGGATCAAGACGTTATCTCCAACATCCATCGACAAGGTCACGACCGAGTCGCGAATCACCGACGTATCACTCGCGCAGCCTCCACTGTCGTCGTTGCATCCCAACTGGTTCGCAGCGGTTCCGGCACAGGCGGCGTGCACGGAAAGCACCGTGTCGACGCCAAGGTCGACGCCCGGTCCGTCGTGGGTACCGCAGGTACTGAACGTAGCCGTGCCGGTGCAGGTTGCCGTGTAGCTGTACCAAACGTCAGGACTCGAGCCCGACCCTACGCCACAACTGGTGGCGCCATCGTTGGTCGCACCCTCCAGCGTCCCGGTCAACGTACCGTCCACAGCAACGATTGCGTTCGCGCAGTCGTCGTTGGGTGGCGGTGGCGTGAAGCAGTCGACGTTCAGAGTGAACGGCCCCGTCGTGCTACCACCGAACGTGGTAACGCGAATCAAGAACGTCTCTCCTGATAGCACTGGAAGCGCAACGGCTGAATCGCGAAACACACCGGTGTCGCCGCCGGTACAAGCCATCGGATCACTACTGGATGGCCAGTCGTCGTTACAGGCAACGGCATTGCCAGCAACTCCTGGGCACGCGCTGTGGACGGAAAGAACCGTATCGATACCCGCGTCGGTACCTGGGCCGTCGTGCGTACCACAAGTGTTCACCATCAGCGTGCCATTGCACGTCGCGGTGTACGAGTACCAGACATCGGCGGCCGTGCCAGCGCTGCCACAGCCGCCAGCACCGTCGTTCGTCGCGGCGATCAGCGTGCCCGCCGTCGTACCGTTGCAGATGACGACCGCGTTGGCGCAGTCGTCATTGGCTGGAGCCGGAAGATCGACCCCCACGAACGAAGTACTGTCGTCGAGACTGATCCAGCCAACGTTCTCGCCCCAGGCGAAACCTCGGAAGCGGCCGGCCGGCGCATCGAATCGAGCTCGGCTGGAGCCCAGACTCGTCGTATCGAAATTCACCCAGCCGATGTTCTCTCCCCAGCCGAAACCACTGAGCGTCCCATCCGTCGCGATGTTGACGCCAAAGTCCGAGCCGTTGACGTTCGCGTAGCTGGTGCCGCCTCCTGGCGTACCGTCACCAAGATTCAGCCATCCCACGTTCTCACACCAGACGAAGCCACTGAGGAAGGTCGAGTCGACGAACACGCCGTCCACTCCCCCATTGGCGTCGAACCAGTTGGTCCAACCGATATTCTCTCCCCAACCGAACTTGTCGGCGGGATCGATATTCGATTGTGCACTCACCGGTTGGCTACCGAGAACGAAGGACAGCAACAGTCCGAGACAAAGCATGGCTCTTGTCACTTGCTTCCTCCTATTCGTATTGAGTTTCGGTGTTTGCACAAACCTAGATGCCTCGGTTGTCGATCAGCGTGCAGCCAGTCGTAACGTTGCTCGAAACGTTCCCGATCATGTTCCCGCGGAGGAGGGAGTTGGTTCCTGCCGTGACTCCCGTGGTCTGTGAGGTTGAGAGGCAGTCGACGACCAGGCTCTTGGTCCCAGTTTGAAAACCTGTCCCAGTGTTCCCTTGCGAGATGCAGCCCGAGACCAGGCCATCGCCGTCGACTCGGATGCCTCCGGTACTGGCGATGAGACCACCGTTGTCACGCGCTTGACAGTCGACGACCGCGTGCCCGAACGTCACCAGATTGATCCCCCAACCCCCACAGCCAGTGGCCATTACATCTTCGACGCGCAGCGACGCGCCGTCCAGGAACACGCCGTGGGCGTCCCAGTCACGAATCGTGCCGTTGGAGACCGTCACCTGAATCCGCTGTCCGGAACTCGCAATCCCGCTCAGCGAACCCGCCACGCCAAGGAGACGGTAGCCATTGAGATCCAAGGTCACGTTGTTTGCGGCGATCTCGATGCCGTGGAAACCTGCTGCTCCCTGTACGTTTCCAGAAAGATAGTACGATCCGGCCGACGTGATCTTGTGGATCGAGTTGGCGTCTCCAGACAGGGTGTTCACGTCGATTCGGGGGCCAAATCGTCCCGTCGAGGTGATCAAGCCTGACGGCGGACTCAGCGGTCCTGCACTGATCATCCAAGTCGCGGCCAGAATCATCACGGTACAGAGCGGAAGTGTCGTGGCAAAGAAGTGCTTACGCATGGTTCATACTCTCGTTTCGATTGCAGAAGATTGGTATTGGAGCGCGGGTGAATCCCCGCATGCGAGAGCTCGCGCGATCTCGAGCACAATCTGCCAAGGGAGCCTCCACCCATCCCTCAGCGCAGGGCGCGCAGCGTCAACCGGAGCTGCGCCCCCCCTGCAGAGCACGCAGACTCACCGACCGTTGTCGACTCCCGCCCAGAAATCGAGAACCCGTTGCAAGCATGCGACTCGCGCGTTCACCGAAGCGCGAGCGATGCATGCGTCGAGTCAGTGAACGCAGCAGTTTCGAATCTCTTCAAAGAAGTTTTGCGGCCGAGGAGATCGACCCGCAGGGGCAGCCTTACCCGTTAGAGGCAGAGTGGCGAGGAGAGCAGGCAGTCGAGCGCGGGAGCACCATTGAGCGGCGTCACACCACACTGCGGGAAAGGCATAGCCGGGGCGGGGCCGTTAGCGAAGAGGTGCAGAAGGACGAACACAGGGTCGGCGATGTCGACGTTGCCGTCGAAGTTGGAGTCGAGGGCGCGTCGGCAGTCGGCAGCAACGGCACCGACAAAATCTTGGAGGGAGCAGATCGGGTCACCGATATTGAGCACACCGTCGCCGTTGCAGTCACCGCGGATGAATTTTTCCTCGCAGCTATCGAGCACCCAGTTAGTGTTCTGATCCGCTGCTCCCTGCTGAATGTCGGCGTAGTCCAGGGCGCCGTTGCCGTCGCAATCGGTAGTCACCTCGTAGACATCGATCGCCTGATTCACGGCCACAGCCGTCAACTGCGTGGTCCCGCCGCCCGGCCAAGTCACGCTGATGTCGACTGCGCTCCGGCTACCGAGGCCAAAGTGCAGCGCCAACGCACTGGAGCTCTTGAAACTGACTCCAGAGCGCACCTCTTGGTAGATCGTCGGCCCGCCGGGTCCGGAGACGTCAACGGCAGCTCCCACTGCGTGAAGATTCGGCCAGGCGCCGTGCAACCGTACCTTCAACCAGTTCCCGGCAACGCCAGAGTGGTTGATGTAAATGCGCACCGGATCGAGGTACTGCTGCACGACCAGGTCGACGTCGCCGTCACCGTCGATGTCCCCTACTGCAGTGCAGAACGAATCCCCTACGAGATGCAGCCCGAGCGGCACGGCGAGGTCTGCAGCTGTCGGCCCCGGGTCCTGGCGCAACAGTCGGTTCCCGAGCGGAGATGCCGCGACAAAGATATCGTTGTCGCCATCGTGGTCGTAGTCGAAGAAGTGTGTCCCCCAACCGGTGGAGAAGACCGCGACACCATAGGAGACAGCGCTGTCGAAAAAGGAGCCGCCCCCGAGGTTGAGCAATAGCGGATTGCCTGGCGGGAGGTTCGTGCAGTAGATGTCTTGCAGCAGGTTCCCATCGTAGTCGCCGAGCGCCAACCCCATCGAGTCAATAGTCACGTTGGTGCCGGACGCAGCCGACCTGTCGATGAACCCGGCGCCTGTGTTCTCCCAAAGACGGTTGGAACAACCGCTGAACACGGACCCTTTGTCGTTCGACAGATACAGGTCCAAATCCCCATCTCTATCGTAGTCGAACCAACCGGGCTGGAAGGACAGACAGCCATCCTCGACTCCCAACGCCGCGCCCACGCTCTCGAAAGTGCCGTCCCCCCGATTCCGGAACAGACGATTCGGTTCTGTATTCACGGTGTTCGTGTAGTTGCACAGATAGAGGTCTTGCCAACCGTCCCCGTCGTAGTCCCCCCAGGCGGTGCCAGTAGCTGGACCGACGTCAGCAAGCGCCGGTCCCGCCGCCGCGGTAACATCCGTGAAGACAAACGCTCCATCGTTGCGCAGCAAGACATTGGGACCGAGCCAGTGGGATACGTACAGGTCGAGGTCGCCGTCCCCGTCGTAGTCAGCCGCGGAGAGTCCGCAGAACTCGACGCTGCTCACCGGGATCCCACCCGTGCGGTCCGTGAAATTGCCACTGCCGTCGTTCTCGTAGATACCGATCGCCCCATCGGCGCGGCCGGTCAGGATCAGATCAAGGTCGCGGTCTCCATCGAAGTCGTTCAGCGCGACCCCGCGGCCGAACGAACCTCCCCAGGTGCCGACCGGCGTCACGAAGTTCACACCACGCGCGATGGCTTCTTCAGTGAACGGAGTCTGCGCCGCCCCAAGCCCCGACACCAACAACATGGATGTGGTCAATAGAGCGATCGGAATACCCAATGCAACGAGGCGCATGGTTTCTCCTGGATTGCGTACCGGCGGTTGGTGGACAGGTGTCGAGCCTCCGAAAGTGTACCGCTGCATCTCGGGCAATCAAGTGCCGCGCGGTGTGCGGCCCGCGAGCAGGCACACAGGCGTACCGGAGCCAACCGCTGACGAGACTGCGTGCTATGCCCAGAAAAAAATCGCCGGGATCTCCTGGAAGGGACCCCGGCGATTCCTGCTCGCCGATTCTGGGCTTAGCCGCAGACTTGCGAAGTCTTACCTCGCGAGAAGCTGCTTGGCGATGATCATTCGCTGTACTTGGCTAGTACCTTCGTAGATCTGCATCACCTTGGCATCGCGCATCAGCTTCTCGACCGGGTACTCTCGGGAGTAGCCGTAGCCACCGAATACTTGCACAGCGTCGGTCGTGATCCGCATCGCTGCTTCCGCGCCGAACAGTTTGGCGACGGAACATTCCAGCGTGTTGCGCTCACCGTTGTCGACCTTCCAAGCTGCTTGATGCGTCAGCAACCGCGCCGCGGAGATATCTCGGTACATGTCGGCGAGGATGAACTGCACGGCTTGGTGCTGGACGATCGGCACTCCGAACGTCTTGCGCTCTTGGGCGTAGCGAAAGGACTCGTCGAACGCTCGCCGCGAGACGCCCACCGCTGCAGCAGCAATGCCAGGACGGGTGCGATCGAACGTGCGCATTGCCAGCTTGAAGCCTTCGCCTTCGGCACCCAGCAGGTTCTCTGCGGGCACTTCGACGTCTTCGAAGTTGATGAAGACCGTCGTCGAGGCACGCTGCCCCATCATGTCTTCCTTCTTGCCGATGTCGATGCCGGGCAGATCCGATGGCACGACGAAAGCGCTGACCCCCTTGTGGCCCGCGCTGCGATCGGTGTATGCAAAGACCACGAACCAACTGGCGTACTTCCCTCCGGTGACCCAAGCCTTCGACCCGTTCAGAATGTACTTGTCGCCTTTGCGCTCTGCGGTCGTCGACAGCGAGGCGACGTCTGAGCCAGCATCGGGTTCCGACAAGCAGTAGGAAGCCGTCGCGTACTGTTCGGTCAGCATGCCGAGGAACTTCTTCTTCTGGTCCTCGTCGCCAGCCAGAACGACCGGGACGGTCGCGAGGTTGTTGACGGTCAGGCAGATCGCGATCCCGGCGCAGCCGTAGCAGAGCTCCTCGGTGATGATGGCTTCGTCCATGTGGTTCAGCCCACCGCCGCCGTACTGATCTGGTACGGTCAGATTGACGAGGCCGAGCTCGAACGCTTTGCGCCCGATCTCCATCGGATACTCCCCGGACTCGTCGTGGTGCGCAGCCACAGGGATCATCTCCTCGCGGACGAAACGAGCTGTCAGCTCCTGCAGCGCCTGTTGATCTTCAGTCAAAGCAAAGGAAACCATGGGTGCCTCCTGGTTCGGTTTTCAGCGCAAGGAGACTACCAGAAATTTGGTTCCCAAGCACGGCCAGGGCGGGCATGATCGGACAAAAAGGACAGCCAACACGAGAGGTCTGTTGTGAAGCGAGTTTGTGTTTTCTGCGGTGCGAATCCTGGGTCCAACCCCGCGTACGTCGAAGCTGCGAGCGCCCTGGGTGCCGGCATTGCCGAGCGTGGCCTAGAGCTCGTCTATGGCGGTGGCAGCGTTGGCATGATGGGCGTCGTTGCGGATGCAGCACTGGCGGCCGGCGGTCGCGCGATCGGCGTGATCCCGCGTGGGCTCGCCACGAAAGAGCTGGCACACCAAGGGCTCACCGAACAGCACATCGTCGCCAACATGCACGAGCGTAAAGCGATGATGTCGGAGCTTGCCGACGCATTCATCGCTCTACCGGGAGGGTTCGGCACGCTCGAGGAACTCTTCGAGGTAACCACTTGGGCGCAGCTGGGGATCCATCGCAAGCCAGTTGCCGTACTCAACATCGCCGGCTACTACGACGCGCTGGTCGCGATGATCGACACGGCGCGCGACCAGGAGTTCATCGGTGACGACTACCGCCAGCTGCTGCTGGACGACAACGACGGTGAGCGCTTGCTAAAGCGTCTAGCCGAGTACCAGTCCCCGAACCTGCCGACCTGGATGACCTTCGACGAGACCTAGGTGGAGTACGGGGCGGCAGACGATCGTGCCACGAACGCGTCTAGTCACGACCGAGGCAGGCCGCTCGCAGCTGCGCGACGTCGCACTCGGCAGGCTGGCCACAGCGCTGCAACAACTGTGCGGGTAGGCTCTCTTCTGGAAACGTAGTAGCACCGGCTCCACTGCTGCTGTCGAGCCAATGAGCGGTCCAGTCAGCCGCCGCGACCAGCGCGGCGAGACCGCTGGTGACGCCCGGCGTATGGTGATCTTCGATCGCGGTCGCAATCACGGCCGGCAGCTGCCACTCGACGGCAGCCCAACCGCCAACATGGGCGTGATCGACGCCGAAGAGTTGCTGCTCGACTGCCACGAGGTCCGCGCCTTGCGGCCGCTTGGAGAGGTCGCCGACGAGGCTCGGGCCGACGAGCTCGTCGATGCCAGCCACAACTTCCTCCGGGAAGGCGCGCAACAGCGCGAGCTTGCCAATATCGTGGATCAACCCAGCCACGAACTCTTCCCCGTGGTGTTCTTCACGGCAGCAGCGGGCCAGAAAGCGTGCGATGCGTCCCGTCCGCAGTGAGTGCTCCAGAAAGTCGGGGCCGGGGTAAGGGCTTTCCAGCTCGTGTTCTTGCAACATCTGAGCAAAGCCCACACCCAAGACGATGTTGTGCACGTTGCGCAGGCCCAACAAGACAACGGCGAGATCGAGGGTCGCGACCTGGCGACTCAAACCATAGAACGCAGAGTTGGCAACTTTGAGGATGCGAGTGGCCATCGCAGGATCGTGTTCGATCTCCGCAGCGATCTTCGGCATGTCAGCGTCACTCTGAACGAGTTCGAGCAGTCGCTCGACGTTGCTGGGGAACGCGGGCAGTGCGTTGCGCTCGCGTAGTGCCTTGCGCAGCGCTACCGATAGCGACTGCTGCGTGACTTCATCCTGCATCAAGCGCGACCGTTTCGCTGCTTCTTCCAATCCTCGAGCAGCTGCACCTGACGGGCTTCCATCTTCTTGCGTGCCGCTGGATCTCGATCGTCGTAGCCCAGCAGGTGCAAGACTCCGTGCACGACGTAGAGATACGACTCGTGCATCGGGTCCCCCGAGAACTCCGGCGCCTGGCGCACCGCAGTATCTGTCGAGACAACCACCTCTCCAAGAAGGCCGTCGCTCTCTGGAGGCTCACCGTTGGTTTCGCCCGCGGTCGTAGCCGGGAACGTGATCACATCGGTCGCACCCTCGACTCCGAGGAACTTCTGGTGGAGGTCGGCGATCGTCGCGTCGTCGACGAACACGACCTCGACCCGGCCCGTCCCCTTCTCCTGCTCGAGGGCATGGATCACGAGGGACTCTACCTGTTCCTCGTCGATCGAGAGACTCTGCTGTTGGTCGGTGATCGTGACACGCTCGTCGGGCGCTTCCGCAGTGGCGGTCGCCGTCGCAGACGCCTTGGATTTCTTTTCGGCCCGCTGTGGGCGCGGCGTGGCTGCGCGAGGCGCAGCGTCTGCGCTCTTTTCGGCAGCTGCCTCGACATTGCCCTTCTTGGGCTTCTTGTCGTCGCCATTTGTCTCATCACCCGGGTAGCGAATGCGTCCGTGGTGGATCGACGCGAGCACGCGCACAAACGCATCCTCGATTCCTTTGAGGTCGCGCATCGTCAGTTCGCACTCATCGAGCTGTTCGGTAACCATCTTCTTGTGGATCACGTCGCGCACCACCTGCCGCAGGCGCGTCGGCGTCGGGTCACTGAGCACGCGCGAAATCGCTTCCGTGGTATCGGCCAGCATCAAGATCCCAGCTTCGCGAAACGTGGGCTTCGGGCCTGGATACTGAAACGCCTCCTGGCCACTCTCCTCGTCGATGCCCTGCTCTTCTTCTTGCTGGCGCTTCTTGTGGAAGAAGTACTCCACGACCGACGTGCCGTGGTGCATCGGGATCATGTCAATGATCGGGCGCGGGAGGCCTTCTTCTTCTGCGATCCGGATGCCGTCTTTGACGTGCGAGATGATGATCAGTCGTGACATCCCAGGAGACAAGCGATCATGCGCGTTGTCCCCGTCCCCGGTGTTCTCGACGAAGTAGTTCGGTTTCAACATCTTGCCGATGTCGTGATAGTACGCACCGACCCGGGCCAGCAAGTCGTTGGCACCGATACTCTGTGCCGCTTCTTCAGCGAGCTGCCCGACCATCAGCGAGTGCATGAACGATCCTGGGGCCAGCAGCGAGAACTGTCGTAGCAACGGGTGGTTCTGATCCGCCAGCTCGATCAGCCGGATATCGGTCGTGACATCGAAGATGCGCTCGATGAACGGCAGCGCGCTGGTGACGAGAATCCCGGAGCAGAGACCGTTCAGGAACCCCCAGCCCGGCCCGGAAAGAAACGTCAGCACGACATCCATCGACTCGAAGTCGGGAACCCCGCGGACCCACAGCTCGAGGAACGCGATCGACGCGAACTGGACGGCACCGCAGGCTGTACCAACGACGACGAGGCGCGTGCGGTTGCGGATCTTCGACACTCCGGCCACCGCTACCAACGACCCGATGAACAACGCTGCTGCCAGCACAATACAGTCGCTGACGTCACCGTCGGGCGTGTATTCATACATCATGCCGACGATCGCGGCCGTTGCGGCGCTGGCGCAGATGGCTACCGGCCCGGAATAGACAAGGGCCAACGTAATCGCGAGGACGGGTAACGGCACCAGATAGGGCGAGATCCCGGCACTGCCCTCGTGCACGAGGTGCGGCAGCATCACTTTCGCGACCAGCAGAAACAGCGTCATGAGGATCAAGAGTCGATTGAAGCGCTTGACCGAGCGCCGCACGCGCGGGTGGTAGGCGCGCAGCACGCCCTGCAGCGCAACGTTGATCAGCAGGACGACCCCGGCGGCGGCGATCCAACCACGCCACGGGTCCGCCGAAACCTTGTCGCTGCCAAAGCCCACGAGAAACGTTGCGGCCGCGACTGCGAGCGTGCCAGCGAAGACACGGGCGACCCGGTGCGACGTCGATTGCTCGCGCGCCAGGATCTCCGCCTTCGTGGCAGACTTCGCGAAG
>JBCCHQ010000083.1:0-26595 GCA_039028735.1 Planctomycetota bacterium
CCAATCGCCGCTGCAACCTTTGGAGACCACGTCGACCAACCATCTCCCCTGTCACAACCACTGCCGTGTGGTCGACTTCCGGCACTTGGCAAAGCCACCTCCTCGACAACGTGCACTTTATGGCTTAAAGTTCTGACGCTGGCCCGCCGATGGAGCGAGTAGGGAACTCAGAGCGAGTTCCGACCAAGTCTGTGCGAACCAGGAGATTTCGTGGGAGCCAAGATCCAGCCCCTACACCCGCCTCAGCCGGTCGCCGAACCGCTGCAGGATCATGCACTGGATCGCCTGCGCGAGATTCGCGAGACGATGGCGCTGTCGACGAAGTTCACGTCGATCTCTGGCATCGGCGCGTTGGGTCAGGGGTGCCTTGCTCTTCTCACTTCGTATTGGACCTGGCAGCAAGTCGGCCGCGACTGGCTGCTCGGCTGGGCGTTGTGCGGGGGTGCGGCGCTGGCGCTGGGCATCGGTTCGACCTACGTCAAGGCGCGCCGCACTCGGCAAGGGCTCTTCGGGGTCGCTGGGCGCCGCTTTCTCAAGGGCCTGTTCCCAGCTCTGCTCGCCGGTGGCTTCATGTCGTTCGTAGCGTACGACCGCGGCTATTGGGACCTGCTTCCTGGCGTGTGGATGCTGCTCTATGGCATCGGCGTCGTTGCCGCAGGGATGCACAGCGCGCGGATCGTCTCGATGATGGGATACAGTTTCTTGCTCCTGGCCGTCCCCACTCTGATGACGCCAGTCGAGTGGAGCACCTTGTGGATGGCTTGCGGCTTTGGCGGCCTCCACGTGGTTTTCGGTATTGCGATCGCGAGGCGATACGGTGGCTGAAGCACGACGGAAGAAGAAGATGCAGGAGCTGTCTGTCATACAGGGCAGCGGAGCCGCCGGCAGTTTCGATCCGGTGATTCACGAGCGCATGCGACTCGGGGTCTTGAGTGCTCTCGCGGTCAACGACGTTCTGACGTTCACACAACTCAAAGAGCTTCTCGAAGCGAGCGACGGCAACCTCAGTGTGCACTGTCGTAAGCTCGAGGATGCAAAGTACATCAAGATCCGAAAATACTTCGAAGGCCGTACTCCACGCACTGAGTATCGATTGTCAGCAAGTGGCAGGCGAGCGCTCGAGGGCTACCTGGCGCACATGGAGGCACTGATTCGGCAGGTGCGGGATGGCGACTAGTCTGATGCTTCGCTTCGGCCAGCTTTTTTTTGGCTCTCTACTTTGCACTGTGAAGTACTTTTCTCTAGCCGAGAGAAGCCTGCGCCAGCTACTTGCAACTCGCACCGGCGCCCGTTCGCCGTCCATGGCAGGGCTGCTCTTCTGGACCATTGCTGGCGCCGCATGCTATGGCGCCGCTCTCGGCTGCTGGCGCTCGCCAATGCAAGCGCTGTACGCAGCGATCAAGTTCCCAATGTTGATCCTTCTGACGACAGCTGGCAACGCATTGATCAATTGGCTACTCGCTCACTTGCTCGACACTGGCCTCAGCTTCCGTGACACAGTGGGAGCGATCCTTCACGGCTTCGCACTCACAGCAGTCGTCTTGGCCGCACTCGCGCCCGTCGAGCTGTTCTTTGCGTCACAGCTGGCGAACCCACAGTCGGTCGACGCGTTGCGCGCCCACCGAGCGCTGCTCGTCTGGAACACGTTCGCGATCGGACTGGCGGGACTGTTGGGGCTTCGTCACGGGATACAGGCGCTGGGACGTCGGATTCCGTCACGCAAGCTGGCGCTGGGCATCTCTTGCGGCTGGCTTGCCGGGAACATCACCCTGGGCTCCCAACTTGCCTGGAACCTGCGGCCCTTCTTCGCCACCCCGTCGACCGATGTTGCGTTCCTGCGCCCCAACCCGTTCGACGGAAGCTTCTTCGAGTCGTTCCTGAAGTCTACATGGCGTCTCGTGACAGGCGCCTAATCACAACGCAACCTCAACAAACAAGGAGCTGTCATGACTGATTCGCCAACGCCAGATTCACGAACGCCTGCGTCGCCAAAGCCTGCGTCGCCAACGCCTGACGAGAATGGGCACCCATCCACGGAGAAGGCTCGCGAACTCCTCGTCACACCTCCCAAGTCCCTCTCTCAATGGCTCGAGGCGCTCCTCAAGTCGCCGTGGGTCTTCTTCGAACTCAGCCGCGAACGCCGCCTCCGGGTCGTGCCGATGTTTGGGCTGTTGACCTTCACGAGTCTTTGTGGCTACGGCGCGCTCATGGGTACGTTCGAGGATCCTCTACAGTGCTATGTCCCCGCCCTGAAAGTGGCTACCGGAATGTTGCTCACAGCACTCCTGTGTTTCCCCAGCCTTTACATCTTCGTGTGCCTCACCGGGGTGGACCTCAAGCTGGGGCAGGCCCTCGGACTCCTGACAAGTGCGATCGCGCTGACGGCAATCTTGCTGATCGGGTTCGGCCCGGTCGCTTTCGTGTTCTCCGTTTCGGTTCAGAGCTACTTCTTCATGGGTGTGATTCACGTCTGCGTCTGGTTCGTCAGCCTCCTGTTTGCGCTGCGTTTCCTGGAAAGGGGACTGACTGGCCTTGGGGTCAAATCGGTCGGATACATCCGGTTCTGGGGTTTGATCCTGTTGGTCACGACACTGCAGATGAGTACGACCCTGCGACCGCTACTGGGCACAGCAGAGGAAACAGTGCAAACCGAGAAGCGCTTCTTCGTGGAGCATTGGGCACTATGCCTCCAACACGATATTGGGCGTAGCGACAAGGACGGGTAGCACGACGCCCCACTCCCCCGCTAACATGCGACGGCAACTGACGCTCGGCTGAAACGCGAGGAGCTGGGCCCGGCAGAAGGCGTTTCGCCGAGCCCAACCCGCGAAAGCGCAATCAGTGATTCGGATCTCGGCGGACCCGTTCGCCGCGCCCCTTCGTGCCGACGAACTTGCCGTCGCGCACGGCAACTTCGCCACGCACAGTCACGACACTCGGACGCCCTTCGATCTCCCAGCCCTCGAACGCGCTGTAGTCCGTGTTGATCGTATGCGTGCTCGCCGAGATCTTGCCGCGATAGTCCGGGTCGTAGATCACGAGATCGGCGTCTGCCCCGGGCTGAATCGTGCCTTTGCGCGGATACAGACCGAAGATCTTGGCTGCCTGCGTGGACGCGCAGTCCACGAACGTCTGCAGATCGAGACGCCCTTTCGCTACCCCGTGGGTATAGAGCAGATTGACTCGATCCTCGAGAGCAGGGATCCCATTCGGGATCATCGTGAAGTCGTCCTTGCCCATCGTCTTCTGCGCAGCAAAGTCAAACGGGGCGTGGTCAGTTGCCAACGTGCTAATGAAGCGTTGCTTGAGGCCGTTCCACAGCACGCTTTGGTTGGCACTGTCGCGCAATGGTGGAGACATCACGTACTTTGCACCCTCGAACGCTGGACGCTCGGCGTAGCTCATGTCCAACAGCAAGTACTGGATCAGCGTTTCCACCCAAACATTGACCCCGCGAGACTTGGCACGCATTGCGGCATCCAGCGCTTCTTGGCAGCTGAGGTGGACGATGTACACATGCGCATCGTGGAGTTCCGCAAACGTCATGAGATGCTGGGTGCCTTCCGCTTCGACGATCGGCGGTCGCGAGTGATAGTGCCACTCTGGACCGCGCTTCTCCTCGGCAATCAACTCGCGCTGCATCTCTTGCACGATATCGCCGTTCTCACAGTGCGCCGTCGTGATGACACCGAGTTCCTTGGCAAGGCGCAGCGTGTGATACAGCTCTTCGTCGGGGACACCGAACGCCCCCTTGTAGGCCAAGAACACCTTGAACGACGAAACGCCTTCTTGCGTGACGATGTGACGCAGCTGCTCTTCGGTACCGGAATCGAAGCGTGTCACAGCCATGTGATAGGTGAAATCGCACGCTGAGTTGCCGTGGCTCTTGCTCTCCCAGATTTCGAATGCGTCGCGTGGCTCTTCGCTGCGGCTAGGGATGCAGAAGTCGACGAAACACGTCGTGCCACCGATCAAAGCAGCCTGGCTGGCGGTCTCGTAGGTGTCTTTGGCGTAGGTCCCCATGAAAGGCAGATAGATATGCGTGTGTGGGTCGATGAACCCAGGAAACACGTACTTGCCGGTTGCGTCGATGACTTCGACTCCGGGATCTGCCTGCAGGTCGGGTCCGATCTTCGTGATCGTCTCACCATCGCAGTAGATGTCTGCTTTGTAGCGCTCACTCGCTGTGACGACTTCGCCGTTCTTGATCAGCAACGCCATGATGTTGGTCCTATCTCTGTGCTGTAAACGTTGTCGCCGTTAGTCACGGTGCCAGACATCCCCTTCGCCAGGCGTGTGCCAGCGCGAGGTGACAACCTTCTGGCGCGTGTAGAACTGTACGCCCTCGCGCCCCTGCATGTGGAGGTCGCCGAAGAACGAGTAGTCCCAACCACTGAAAGGAAAGTAGGCCAGCGGCGCCGGCACCCCGACGTTGATCCCAATCATCCCCGCCTTCACCCTGTGGGCAAACTCGCGGGCTGCCTTGCCCGAAGAGGTGAACAAACACGCGCCGTTTCCGTACGCCTGCTTGTTCGCCGATTCGATCGCCGAATCCAGATCATCGAAGCGCATTACGTTGAGGACTGGCCCGAAGATCTCCTCGCGACAGATCTGCATCTCGTCGCGTACATGATCGAGGATGGTCGCCCCCAGATAGAAGCCGTCGGGCTGATCAGCGACAGCGGCACTACGGCCATCCAACAACAGCTCTGCGCCCTCACTGACGCCGGTATCGATCAGTCCATGGATGCGATCGCGATGCTCTGGCGTAATGACAGCCCCCATTGCAGCACTCTGATCGCGGTCCGTCGCGCCGACGTGCAGCTTGGCAGCCTCTTCGGCGAGAGGCGTCAGGAACGGTTCCGCGGCGTCACCGATGACGACCGCCGTCGACGCCGCCATGCAGCGCTGGCCGGCACAGCCGAAAGCGCCGTCGATCATCCCTTCGACCGCTTTGGGTAGGTTCGCATCGGGCAGCACGAAGACGAAGTTCTTTGCCCCACCCGCAGCCTGTACGCGCTTGCCATTCTGCGTGCCCGTCTCGAACACGTACTTGGCTACTGCAGACGAACCCACGAACGAGATCGCGCGCACCGTCGGGTGCTCGAGGAGTGCGTCGACGCACTCGCGCCCGCCGTGCACGACGTTGAGCACGCCAGGAGGCATGCCGGCTTCGACCAACAGCTCAATGAGGCGATTCCCGGTCAGCGGCACCTTCTCGCTGGGCTTCAACACGAAGGTGTTGCCGCAAGCAATGGCGAGCGGGAACATCCACATGGGCACCAGAGCAGGAAAGTTGTACGGGCAGATACCGACGCAAACGCCGACCGGCTGGCGGACAGTGATGCAGTCGATCCCGGTGGCGATGTTCTCGAGGCTCTCTCCCTTGAGGAGCTCGGGAATGCCGCAGGCGTACTCGACGACCTCGACGCCCCGACGAACGTCGCCACGCGCCTCGGTCAGCGTCTTCCCGTGTTCCAGCGTGACGAGCTTCGACAGCTCTTCGAAATGCTCCTCGAGCAGCATCTTGTAGCGAAACAACACGCGTGCACGGTCGATCGGCGGCGTCTCCATCCAACCTGGGAAGGCGCGCTCTGCTGCATCCACAGCTGCGTCCACTTCCGCCTTCCCAGACAAAGGTGCGTGGGCGATCACTTCGCCGGTTGAAGGATTGTGTACGGGGGCACCTTCCACCTGAGGCGTCTGCCATTCGTTGTCGATCAGGTTGGGGCAGGGCAGCAGCTTTGATTGTGTCATCGAAAGTCTCTTTCATTTCCCGGTCGCGCTGCGCGCGAATCAGTCGTGCGCTGGAATCGGGTCCATATCGCCGTTGCTCAGCTTCTCTTGGTAGGTCTTCCAGTTCAACGGCTCACGTTTGTTGTCAATTGTCGTCATCGTAATGCAGTCATCGACCGGACAAACGAGCGAACACAGATTGCAGCCGACACAGTCGACCTCGCGTACCTCCGGCACCGGCTTGTAGGGTACTCGCCCTGGGCCCAATCCGTAACCGGCGGGGTCCACGAGGTCGATGCACTGGTGGGCACCGTCTTCACAAGCCACGTAGCAGAGGTTGCAACCGATGCATTTGTCGTAGTCGATTCTTGCAACACGTTGGTAGTGGAGGTTCAGGACCTCCCAATTGGTTACGTTCGCGGTGGCTCTTCCGGCCAAGTCACCAATCGTCCGAAAGTCCTTGGAGTCCATGTAGTCGCTGAGACCGCTGATCATGTCGGCAACGATGCGAAATCCGTGGTGCATGATCGCCGTGCAAACCTGCAGGCTCGTAGCCCCCAACGCCAAGAACTCCGCACCGTCTCTCCACGTAGAGATGCCTCCAATCCCGGAGATTGGGATACCAACCTCCGAGTCGGCAGCGCAGCATTGCACCATATTCAGCGCAATCGGCTTGACGGCTGGCCCGCAATAACCGCCGTGGGTGCTGCTTCCATCGACAAACGGTTCCGGCACGAAGGTATCGAGATTGACCTGCGTGATACTGTTGATCGTGTTGATCAACGAGATCGCATCGGCACCGGCCCGTTTCGCGGCGCGTGCCGAGCGGGTCACGTCGGTTATGTTGGGCGTCAGCTTCACGATCACCGGGATCTCCGCGACTTCCATGACCCAGCCGACGATCGTCTCGATTACATCAGGGTTCTGCCCAACAGCCGATCCCATCCCTCGCTCGCACATCCCGTGCGGGCACCCAAAGTTCAGTTCGACGCCGTCGGCTCCCGAATCGACCGACATCTTCATGATGTCGTGCCAGTTCTGTTGCGTATCGGTCATCAAAGAGGCGATCACTGCATGCTCTGGCCAGCGCTCCTTGACTTCCTTGATCTCGCGAAAATTAGTCTCGATACTGCGATCGGAGATCAGCTCAATGTTGTTGAAGCCAGCCATTCTCTCGGCGCCGAGATCCATCGCCGAATAGCGCGACGACACGTTCACGATCGGATCACCGATCGTTTTCCAAACGACACCACCCCACCCCGCTTCGAAGGCACGGTGGGCCTGATAGGCCGTGTTGGCTGGAGGACCGGACGCGACCCAGAATGGGTTCGGAGAGCGGATTCCGGCAAAGTCGATACGTAAGTCGGCCATCGCCTACTCCCCTCCTTGCTTCTTGTGATAATCCGCTTCGAGCGCTGGCACCCGCACAGGGCAATTGATCCCGGCCCCGGTCGCTGGCCCAGTGGGCACTCCAAGGCGACTCTCTTGCACGTGCGCACCACTTGTCGCGCCAGTCAACTCAGCGTGGATCGATTGGGCGGCACGCTTTCCTTCAGCCACGGCGTCGACAACCTCTGAACCGCCGTTCGCGGCGTCCCCGCCAGCAAAGACTCGTGGCACACTGGTCGCGCCAGTGGAGAAATCACGCTCGATCTCACCTGACTTCGTAAACTGCAGGTCGGGAAAGACGCGCTGTAGATTCTCTTGCATGCGCTCTTGTCCCAGTGCCTTGATCACCATGTCGAACGGCATGTCGACGACGCTCTGCGCATCCACCTGCAGGCGTCCGTCCGACCCCACTGCGGTCGATCCCAATCGCAGGCCGGTTACCGCAGCGTCGCCGAGGATCGCCACCGGTTGCCGGTGAAACAGGAACTCGGCTCCGTCACGCTTGGCCAGATCGTACTCGAATTCATAGGCGGGCATGGCCTCAGGGCCGCGTCGGTAGATGATGGCCGCGACTTCAGCGCCCAGGCGCTTGGATTGCGTCACGGCGTCGATCGCGGTATTGCCACAGCCGATGACGGCGACCCGGCGGCCGACCGCTACCTCGTGCAGTGGCTTGGTCCGTATCTCTTTGATGAAGTCGAGCGCTTCGACGACACCAGGCAAATCTTCGCCCTCGAGTCCCAACGAGTAGGTCCTCCCCAGCCCAACGCCGACGAAGACGGCGGCAAACTGCTCGAGGAGCTCCTTGCCCGAGATGTCAGAACCCACAGACACTCCGGTACGAATCTCGACGCCCAAGCCTTCGATCATGCGTACTTCGTCGAGACTGATCTTCGGTGGCATCTTGTAGTACGCAACGCCGTAGGTGTTGAGGCCGCCCGCTTCTTGCTGTTGCTCGAAGACCGTGACGTCGTGCCCCAGACGGGCGAGCTCGGTTGCGCACGCAAGTCCCGCAGGGCCACCCCCCACGCACGCGACTTTGTGCCCGCTCTTGTGCGTCGGGGCAGACAACACCTCGATGTCGTGCGCGAAGACGTAGTCCGTTGCATGCCTTTGCAAGCGTCCGATCTCGATCGGACGTTGGTCACGATCCAACAAGACGCAAGCCCCTTCGCACAAGACCTCCGTCGGGCAGACACGAGCGCAACTGGCACCAAGAGGGTTGGCTTCTAGAATCGTACGGGCGGCGGCCGCGTCTCGTCCCTCGGCAATCTGCTTGATGAAGCCTGGGACGTCGATCCCTGTCGGACAAGAATGAATGCATGGTGCATCGAAGCAGTACAGACAACGCGTCGCTTCGATACGCGCTTCCTGCGCCTTGTACGGTGGCGCAACGTCCCCCATGTTCTGGGCCGCTTGCTTGGCATCAATTCGTGGTTGCAGCGTCATTGTCTCCTCATAGCTCCGCGAGTGCTGTGTCGAGTACGTCTAGCATGAACTGTGCATCGTCGGCTGTCAGGCACATCGGTGGTTTGATTCGAAGCACGCTGCCATAGAGCCCCCCCTTGCCAAGGAGCAGGCCCAAGTCCTTGGCGCGCTCGAAGACTCGCATACACTCGTCCGACGCCGGCTCCTTCGTGCCGCGGTCTTTGACCATCTCCATGCCCAGCATCAAGCCAGCACCTCGCACATCTCCGATGATGTCATGCTTCTGTTGTAGCGCACGAAAACCTGCGAGGAGTTGCTCGCCGCGAGCGGCGGCGTTCTGCTGGATCCCCTCGTCATCAATCACGTTCAGGACGGCGCGCCCCACTGCACAGGAGACGGGATTACCGCCGAACGTGTTGAAGTGAATGCGTGCAGTGAGTGACGCCGCGATCTCTGGCGTCGTAACGACAGCAGCCAACGGCGCGCCGTTGCCGATCCCCTTGGCCATCGTGACGATGTCCGGCTGCACGCCATGGTTCTGGAATCCCCAGTAGTTGCTACCGGTGCGGCCGAAACCAGTTTGCACTTCATCGGCAATGCAAACGCCGCCGGCCTCGCGCACGATCCCGTAGGTCTCGTGTAAGTAGCCGTCGGGAAACACCACGGTACCGCCGACACCTTGAATCGACTCGGCGAAGAAAGCTGCAACGCGCCCCGACGTGGCATGACGAATCGTGTCTGCGACGTCTTCTGCATACTTGTGGCCGGCGTCTGGATCGTCTCGTCCCCATGGACCGCGATAGGGATCGGCGTTGCGGGCATGGTGTACGCCAAAGGAATGGGGATAATTGAATTTCCACGAACTATGCGCAGTCAGCCCCATCGCCGACGAGATCCCGCCGTGATAGGCGTTGCGCAGCGCGACCAAGTCGTAGTTCCCGGTATGCAGGCGCGCCAGCAAGATGGCGAGGTCGTTGGCTTCCGAACCGGAGTTCGTGAAGTAGCAAACGCTAAGATCGCCGGGAAGCTTGGCGGCAAGTTCGTGAGCGTACTGCGCAATTCCGGGGTGGTAGTACAGCGTCGTCGCGTGCTGCAGCACGTCGAGCTGCTCTTTGGCTGCAGCGAGTACTCGTGGGTGACTGTGCCCAACGCTGACTGTTGCGATCCCAGCGATACCGTCGAGATAGCGCCGACCGTTCTCGTCGTAGAGATACTGCATGGAACCCTCAACGATCATGATGGGTTCTTTGTAGTACATGATCAGTCCGGGGTTCAGGTACTGCTTGCGTAGGTCCCGAACTTCAGTCAGCGATGGGCCATCGTACGGACGTGGCTGGTGACCGTAGTCCGGAAGCTGTGGAGAGCTCATTTCGGTTCTTCTTTCGACAGCGAGCGCGACAACAGGTAGGCGATGAAGGCAATGGCAAAACCCAAGAACCATGCGTAGTCATAGACAGCAACAAAACCGCTAGCCCAACCCTTGGCGTCCAGAATGCCGATTGTTCCCAAGAAACCAGGCACGTTGATCGCCACGGCGAGCACAAGGGCAAACATGGCCGCAGGCGAGAAGCCTCGGTGCCGACCCCGCGGGCGGTACAGCTCTGCGAGATCGAGCTCTGTCTTGCGAACCACGTAGTAGTCGCAGATCAAGATCGCTGCGATCGGACCCAACAGGGCAGAATACCCGATCAACCATGTGAAGACATAGCCGCTAGGATCAGCGAGGAGCTTCCATGGCATCATGAGAATGCCAACGATCCCAGTCAGCAAGCAACCCGTGCGCATGCCAATCACGCGGGGCGCGATGTTTGAGAACGCTGTTGCCGGTGCCACGATGTTGGCGGCCATGTTGGTCGTCAAAGTTGCTAGCAGCAGCGCGAAAATCGAGATGACCATGACGTAGACCGTGTCGAACTCAGCCAGCAAGTCGACTGGGTTCCAGATCGGCTTCCCGAAGACGATGACGGTCGCTCCGGTCACGGCCACGCCAATAAAGGCAAACAGTGGCATGGTCGTGTTCAGGCCAAGTACCTGGCCGAGTACCTGGTCGCGTTGTGACTTTGCCTGGCGCGTGAAGTCGGGAATGTTCAGCGACAGCGTTGCCCAGAATCCGACCATTGCTGTCAGCTGGGGAAAGAACACCTTCCAGAACTGCCCTGCTTCTTCGAATTTGGACTCTTGCGACAGCATCGGTTGCAGCCCGCCGGCAGCCTGGTAGCCCCAAATGAAGAGGGCGATGCCAAGCGTGATCAGGAGCGGCGCTCCCCAGTTCTCGACCCATTTGATACTGTCCATGCCCCGCCAAACGAACAGGCCAATGTTCAGTAGCCAAAACAGGAGAAAGCAGACGAACTGAGCAACGTTGACCTGAACAGCGTCGTTACTGAGAAAGCCGATGACGACACTCTCACTGAGAGAAGGCCACGCAAGTTGCAGTAGTTGGTAGATCGCCAAGCCACCGATCCACGTTTGGATCCCGAACCAACCGCAAGCAACGATCGCGCGGGCCAACGTAGCAACGTGAGCGCCCCCAGTCCCGAAGGCGGCGCGCGCAAACACCGGAAAAGTAATGCCGTACTTGGTCCCTGCATGCCCGACGAGGATGATTGGCACCACGACGATCAAGTTTCCGAGAAGCACGGTGAGAATCGCCTGGCCCCAACTCATGCCAGCATCGATCATCCCTGCCGCCAACATGTAGGTCGGGATGCAAACCGACATGCCGATCCACAACGCTGCGATGTTCCACGTGCCCCACTGGCGTGCCGTCGAAGGCACGGGAGCCAGGTCGGCGTTGTAGAGCGACTGCCCTTGGATGTCGGCGAGTTCGCTAGCAGAGAGGTCGGACCTCAGCTCTGACAATGGGTCCTCCTCTACAGCACGACCAAATCGTCGTAGGTCTCTGGGCGGCGGTCGCGATAGAACTGCCACACGTTGCGCACTTCAGCGATCTCATCGAGATCCATGTCGGCAACGATGAGCTCGTCAGCGTCGCGACTGCCTTCGGCCAGGAACTGGCCGCGCGGACTGCAGAAGTAGGACTGTCCGTAGAACTCGCCGATGTCCCAAGGCTTTTCGTGGCCGACACGGTTGATGGCGCCCAGGAAGTAGGCGTTCGCGACAGCATGGGCTGGCTGCTCGAGCTTCCAGAGGTACTCGCTGAGGCCGGCCACGGTTGCCGACGGGTTGAACACCATCTCGGCGCCGTTGAGTCCGAGCGCTCGTGCGCCTTCGGGGAAGTGGCGGTCATAGCAGATGTAGACGCCAACATTGCCGACCGCCGTCTCGAATACCGGGTAGCCAAGGTTGCCGGGACGGAAGTAGAACTTCTCCCAGAAGCCGGGCGCACAGTGCGGAATGTGGCTCTTGCGGTACTTACCCAGGTACTCGCCGTCGGCGTCGATAACGGCGGCGGTGTTGTAGTAGACGCCAGGAAGATCGACTTCGTAGATCGGCAGCACGATGACCATATTGAGGCGCTTGGCCGTCTCACACATCAGTTGCGTCGTGGGACCGTCGGGAATGGCTTCGGTGATGTCGTACCAGCGGGCTTCTTGTTCTGCGCAGAAGTACGGGCCGTAGAAGAGCTCCTGCAGACAGATGATCTGCACTCCCTTCTTGGCCGCATCTTCGATCATCGCCATATGCTTCTCGATCATGGCGTTCTTGATCTCGACCGGAGACGCGTCGCCTTCGTGCGTCACCTTGGCCTGGATGAGTCCACCTTTGACGATCCGAGTCATCTCCACCTCCCGGCTGCAGTAGTTCTGTAATGCGAGCACTATAGCATAGATACGGAACGTTGGGAGCGGAAGGGGGCTCTTGGTACGATCCGCTACCGCAACGTCACCAACGCGATGTGGTTCTTGGCAAGAGAGAGGGAGAGCACGTGTCGTTCCTGCGCAAGAAGGTCGCACTCGAGGTGCAGCTCGAGAAGCTGGCGGAAGTTGGACTCGTGCTGAATCCCGGAGTCGCCGAAGCCGAACTGACGACTTTCGATGATCGCGCAGCACTCGAGTCGAAGCCGTACGCGGGACTGATCGAGGCGATGGGCATGGAGCTCGAAGAGGAACCACACACACCTTTGTGCGACCCTTTGTGGATGTGTGACTACGAATGCATCGAGGACCACGGCGCCTACGCGGACGTACTGCGTCGCTTGGAGACGTTGACAGGCAATGCTGCACAGCTCACGAACATCACCGATCATGTCGACCTCGAAGAAGAGGCCGCATGGGTGGCGTTCGATGCGCGTGGGGCGAGTTACCGGTGGGAGCTGGAGGTCAACGATGACTGGCTCGATCCACAGGTGTTGGTGCGCTACAACGACCTCCTGGAGAGCAGCAAGGCCGCCGTGCGGATCTACTCCAATCACAACGACTATGGACAGGTTGCGTTTCTCGCCGCATTCACCCCTGCACAGAAGCGTGCCTTCGACAAGCTGTCGAAAGTGCGACTGCGACCGCTCTCTAGAACATAGCGCCGTGCAGAGTGGGGCTTAGCAGATGCGACGAAGAAGCGGGAAGAAGGCGAGACCGCCCTCTTCCCGCTCTTACGATACTAGCGCAGCCCCAAGGACGTACGCAGCTGGGACCTACGCAGCTTCGCTCATCAGGAAACGTGCCAGCTTGTCCCAAGACGCAGCCAGCCCGACCTTGACGTGCTTGATGTATTCCTCAGGGAGCCCCGTTTGTCGCAAGGACACTTGCGTACCACCGTTGGGGTGTTCCGTGAAGTCGATTGCGACTTCTGACGTCGGGCCTTGTCCCATCATGTCTGCAGCCTCGTAGACCAAGCGTGCAGGTGGCGAGTACTCCGTGATCAAGCCACAGACCTTGAACTCGCCGGCACCCTCAATCTGCATCGTGTGCTCGTACTTACCGCCGATGCGCTGTTCAATGCACGACTCGGTGCTCGTCGTTTGCGCACACCCCCACCACAGTTGCACCTTGCTGGTGTTGACCCACGCGTCGAAGACTGCCTCGCGCGGTGCATCGTAAACCCGCGTTGCTGTCAGAATGCCGTCTTTGAAGTTCACTTCGGTCGTCATTTCACCCTTCACTTCCCATCGGCTCCCGGCGTCGCGTTGTCCGGGTGGGCCTTGCCCTGCTCTTTGAGGTAGTCGTCAACCGCGTCGAACTGCGCCTTCCAGAACGCTGAGTAGCGAGCGATCCACTGCTGCGCCACGTCGGTCGTCTCCGGGTTGACCGCGATGAAGTGTTCTCGACCCCGCTTCTTGCGCCGTATCAGCCCCGCGTTCTCCAGCACCCGAAGGTGTTTAGAGACTGCAGGTTGCGACATTGAATACGGCGCAGCGAGAGCCCCGACATTACGCTCGCCGTTGGCCAGACTAGCGAGCATGTCGCGCCTCGTGGCGTCCGACAGGGCGCCGAAGATCCGATCGAGCTGCTCCACACCGTTAACCATTTGGTTATATATACTCGCCGCCCTCACCCCCGTCAACCCCTCGCATCCGCACGGAGAAAGAGGCGTCCTCCGTGGATCCTGCGTGTGTTTGGGATCGTCGCGCCCTTTGTGGACGGGATCTGGGAGTGCAATGACGACCTCTTCGGAGAGGAGACGCCTTCGCAGCGGCAGCGCAGAGATTCTGGGGGCCGAGGATTACCCGGGGTTGGGTAGTTGGAGGGTTTGGGGGAGGGTTTGGATGGGGGTTTGTTGTTGGGTGCCGGTTTCCAGGTTCTTGAGTTGGGCTTGGCCTTGTTCGCACTGCGCGTCGAGGATGACGGCGTGGCGGCTGCGGAGTTTGCCTGCTTCGCCGAGGAGCTTGCCGATGTTCTTGGTGCTCTTGTAGCTGTGGCGTACGTGCAGACCGCTGCGGCGCAATTCGGCTACGAGTGGGCGTAGCTGTTTCTGGGCGGCTTCGTCGGCGGTAGCGATGACGAAGACGTCTGGGCGCGGTAGGTAGTCGGCTGGCTCATCGAGGAGGCCGTGTTTTTCGAGGAGGAGTCGGATCACGACGTCCCCCATCGCAAAGCCGACGGCCGGGGTGGGCTTGCCGCCGAACGTCTCGATCAGCTGGTCGTAGCGGCCGCCACCAGCGACGGCGCGCTCTTTGTCGACGGCGTCGTGCACTTCGAAAACGGTCCCAGTGTAGTAGGCCAGTCCGCGCACGATTCCGAGATCGATTCCACACCAGGGCGCCAGCCCCGACTCGTCGAGAAGACGACATAGCTCGCGGAAGTCATCCATTGCCACACTATCGCCCGCTGCGAGCGAATCGACGTCGGCCAACGCAATCAGCCGCGTTTCGGTGAAACGAGTGACGAGTTCGTCACTGAGCCCCAATTCGCGAGCCTTCTCCTGAAAGTCCTCGGGCTTCATCTTGTCGCGGCGATCCAAGAGTTCAAACGCTGCCGTCAAGTTGTCCGACGGCACGCCTCCACCTTCGAGCAAGCCGCCGACGAGCCCGCGATGACTCAAGCGTACGCCAACCTGCTCGCGCGTCAGCCCGAGCCGCTCGAGCAGCCCGATCGCGACGGCGATGACTTCAGCGTCGGCAGCCGGCGTTGCATCGCCGATGACGTCTACGTTCCATTGCACGAACTCACGCAGCCGCCCGCGCTGCGGACGCTCCGCACGAAAGTGCACCGGGATCGAGAACCACTTCGTCGGCACCGGCAGATTGGCACTTCTGGCCGCGGCCATCCTGGCTAGCGTCGGCGTAAACTCTGGACGCAACGCGTAGTCGGTGTCCCCTCCGGAGCGCCGAAAGCTAAACAGCTCGCTGACGATGCCTGGACCGCTCTTCGCCGTATAGACCTCGAGGTGCTCGAAGTTCGGCCCTTCAATCTCGTCGAACCCGTGCCCAATCGATACAGCACGCCACGCCCCCTCGATGTAGCGGCGTACCGCCATCTCGTCGGGGTAGAAGTCGCGTGTGCCCTTCGGGGCCTGAAACTTGTGCGATCCCTTGGCCATTTCGACCCGCTACTGTCGTAGCGACCAACCCTTCTTCTCGAGCGCCTGTTGCGTGGCCTCCCGGAGTCGTTCCAAATCCTTCGTCTCCAACGTGCGGTCTGCCGCGCCAAAAACGATATTGAACGCCAAGCTGCGCTTGCCCTCGGGGAGTCCCTTCCCCTCGTAGACGTCGAAGATCCGTACTTGTTGCACCAACTTCTTGTCGACCTTCCGCAGCACTCCCTCGACGTCGGCCGCCGGCGTGCGCTTGTCGACCAACACGGCGACGTCGTAGGGCGACGACTGGAAACGACTGATCTTCTGCATCCGCACCCCCTTGCCCGTCGCGCCACGCAGCGCCGTCAAGTCGAGGTCAGCAACAGCGATCGTCCCCTCGATGTCGAACTTGCGCGCCACCTTCGGGTGTACCTCGCCGATCCAACCAAACGATTGCTTGCCGCGTGCGAGACAAGCGCTGCGCCCCGGGTGCAGCCAATCGGGCCCAGCCTCTTGCCGCAAGCGCGGGCCCGCAACGCTCAGCTCAGTGATCAAGGCCTCGACGGCGCCCTTGAGCTGGTAGACCGGAGACACACCTTCGTGCCCTGGCCGCTGCGCGATCGCAATCGTCACCCGCTCGTTCTCGACCGGTAGCTCTCCTTCGCGCGGCGCAAAAACCGGCTGCACAACGTAGGCGGCCACCTCGTCACGATACTTCAAGCCACCTGCGACCGCAGTGAGCACGCCCGGCAGATACGACGTGACCAGGAGATCTAGCCCCTCTTGTTCCGCGTTGGCCAGTCGCAACGGTCCCACTTCGACGGCCGCGCGCCGACAAGCGTCTGCAGTCGTGAACGGGTACAGATGCATCTCCGTCAAGCCGCAGCGATCACTGAGCGCTTTGCGAACGAGCCCCCGAGCCCGGCGCTCTGGCTCCAAGTCGACCGGCTCGTTGAGGCCGACCAATGGCAAAGGCGCGATCTTGTCGTAGCCGTGGATTCGGCCAACTTCCTCAACCAAGTCTTGCGGCAGCGACACGTCGCGCCCGGCACGCCATGTCGGGACCGTAACCTTCATCTGGTCGCCGCTACGCGTCACACCGAAGCCCAGTCGGCCGAGGATCTCATCGACGCGCGCCGCCGGAATCTCGATTCCAAGCCGACTAGGAATGAAGTCGGCAGCCATTTCTATTTCACGTTGCGGCGGCGCCGGCGTCCGGTTGTCACAGATTCCGCCCAACGGCTTCGCGTCAGGGCAAACTCGCTGCAAGAGCTCGAAGAAACGCCGAGCCGCTGTCGGCACTCCCTCGGGATCCAGTCCCTTCTCAAAGCGCACGGCCGAATCGGTACGCAGATTCAGCGCCTGCGCGGCCCGGCGCACCGATGTCATCTCGAAGTTCGCGACCTCGAGAATGATCTCCGTCGTGTCGTCTGATACTTCAGAATTCGCCAGCCCCATGATGCCGGCAATGGCCACAGCCCGCTCTGCGTCGGCAATTACACAGCAATCCGCCGGAACTTTGCGCTCGGTGCCGTCCAGGGTGACAACCGGCTCTCCCGGTTGCGACCGTCGCACGATGATCTTGCCGCCGGCCACTTGCCGGCGATCGAAGGTGTGAATCGGCTGCCCACACTCCAACAGGATGTAGTTCGTGAGATCGACCACGTTGTTGATCGAACGCTGCCCAACGGTCTCGAGTCGTCGCTTGAGCCAGTCGGGGCTCGGCCCCACTTTGATCCCACCGATGACCCAGCCCAGATAGCGCGAACACAACTCCGGCGCCGTGATCTCCACGTCAACTTCAGCACTGCCGGTCGGCAGTTCTGCGCCGCACTCGAGCGGTTTCAATTCTCGCTCGAGAATCGTCGCGACTTCCCGGGCAGCTCCATAGTGTCCCCACAAATCTGGCCGCGTCGTGATGCCGTTGTTATCGACGTCGAGTGTCGGCCCACCCGGGAGCACATCCTTGACCGGCGCACCGATCGGCGCGTCATCGCCAAGCACCAGGATACCGTCGTGATCGTCGCTGAGCCCCAGCTCCTGCTCGGACAACACCATGCCGCCGCTCTCGACGCCCCGAATCTCGCGCCGCTCCAACAACAGCCCACCGGGCAACGTCGTCCCCTCCGGCGCATAGCAAATGTGCTGCCCCTCCGCGACGTTCGGCGCGCCACAGACCAATTCGACTTCGGTCGCGCCGTCGTTGACTGTCACCAATCGCAAACGATCTGCGTTCGGATGGGGACGCATGCTAACGACTTTGGCGACCCGAACACCGGGCCAACCGCCGCCAGGTTCGCCAACGCCATCGACTTCGGCCAGGTGCACCGTCACCAGCTCCGCGAGCTGCTCGGGTGAAACATCTTTGAGATCAACGTGGTCGTTGAGCCAGTCGTAACTAAGAAGCATCAGAACTGCTCCAAGAATCGGAGGTCGCCACTGTGAAGCCAGCGAATGTCATCAATACCAAAACGCATCAAAGTCAGCCGGTCGATGCCGAGACCGAAAGCGAAGCCGGTCCACTCGTCCGGATCGATGCCGCCCGCGCGCAGTACTTCGGGATGGACCATTCCCATCCCGCACAATTCCATCCAGCTGTCGCCACGTCGAATGTCGCACTCGAACGACGGCTCCGTGAACGGGAAGAAGCTCGGTCGAAACCGCGTCTCGACGTCCTCTTTCAGGACCGCCGACAAGATTGCATTGATCGTCCGAAACAGGTGTCCGGGAGTGATGTCGCGATCGATGACCAAGCCTTCGAGCTGGTTGAACACAGCCTCGTGTGTCGCATCGACAGCTTCATTACGGAAGACGCGTCCTGGAAACACTGCGCGCAGCGGGGCGCCGAAACGCTTCATCGATCGAATCTGCACTGGAGATGTATGCGTCCGGAGCAGGTTGCCATCCGTCAGCCAGAAGGTATCCCAGCCATCGCGGGCAGGATGGTCTTCCGGAATGTTGAGCGCATCGAAGTTGGTCCACTCGTCCTCGACCCACGGCCCCTCGACGATGCGAAATCCCATCCCGGTGAAGAGCTCATCGAGCTCCTCCTCGACAATCGTGATCGGGTGGCGGTGTCCAACGCGAGGCCGCTCTCCGGGAAGCGATAGGTCGATCCACTCGGCATCTCCGAGATTGCCTTCGCGCTCGTCACGTAGGGCCTCCACGCGCGCTGCCAACGCATCCGTCACCGCTTGCTTGGCAACGTTGACGCGAGCGCCGAACGTCGGGCGCTCCTCCTTCGGCAACTTACCGATGCCGCCGAGTGCGTTTGCGAGTTCGCTCTTTCGGCCGAGGTAGCGCACGCGTACTTCTTCGAGCCCATCTTCCGTTGTCGCATCGGCAACAGCGGTCAGCGCTTCTGCTTGTATCTGGTCGAGGTCCATACCTTCTTCTTTGCCGTTACTGCACCGCGGCTCCCGAGTTGAATCCCGCAAGGCGCACCGATTCTCTTCCTCGTGTCGCGAGTGACCTGTCACAAGCTCGTGAGGAACCGAGGTAGGATAGCCCCAGCGCGCCACTTAGCAACCCCGCGACGAGCAACGCATTCGGCCCAGTCATAGCCCCGACGTTCCCCCGTGCCGCGGCTTCGGTTATGGTGGCGGACGCTGGCTCTGAAACAGCGCTAGTCGTCGACACTCAGTGCTGACGCGCCGGCGATTTTGGGCATTTTCAATCCTGTGCACCTACTCTGCCGAGGAGACTCGCGATGGACCGCACTCACAGTGCCATCGGGCTGGTTCGTGTTCTTTTGTTGATCATCGTGTCCAACGGCGCCGTGGCGCAGGATCTGCCGACCGGCGATCTCCGTGACGTCGCGGCTCCAGGCACACCGATCAGTAGCGCTCTTCCGGGCTCTGCCGCTCCGATCTCGACCACAATCCTTCAGGCAAGCCCAGCCGCAAGCCATCTCCCAACGATCAATCTCTCGTCGTCCGGCCCGATTGCAACGACCCCGGGCGCCGTGCCCTTTGGCACCTGTGCCATCACCTGCTCCGGAACGCCCGAGAACGAAAGCTGCGGCCCAGTCGTCAACAACGGCTGCAACATCACGCCGCTGAGTCCCGCCAACTTCGTGACGCCGGCCTGCGGACAGTCGTTTTGCGGCACGGTCTGGGCGACCGGCGGGCTTCGCGATACCGACTTCTACATCGTGGAGCCGACTCAGGTCACAACCATCTCCGCACAGATCACCAGTAACCTGCCCGTCATCGTCGCGCTCCTCGCCGATGCAGGTGGTGACTGCGTCGGCGTCGATATCATCGCTACGGCGTTCAACACTGGCGATTGCGGCACGGCAGCGTTCAGCCACACCGTTCCAGGCGGCACGTACTACGTGTTCGTCGCCCCTGACCCCGGCAACGGCACCGGTCTCTTCAACTTCTTGCCCTGTGGCGGCACGAACGACTATGCGCTGACGATTGACTGTGTCTCTCCTCCGTGCCAGCTGACGGCCTCGGGTACTCCCGAAGGCGAGCCCGTGCCCACCAGCACGAACAACGGCTGCGACAGCAATCCCGTCGTCAACGATACGATCGCCCCGGGTCAAACGATCCACGGCACGGTCTGGGCCGACGCAGGGGGCCGCGACAGCGATTGGTACGAGTTCGCAATCACCGGAGTCGCCCAGACGGTGGACGTCACCTTCACGTCCGAGTTCCCGGGGCAAGTCTTCCTGTTGGAAACAGGCTGCCCGACCAACACATTGGGCGTCGCTAGCAGTGTCGCATGCACGCCCGGCACACTTGGAATCACTTTGGGGGCGGGCACCTACGTGCTTGCCGTCGCCGCTGGCGACAATGACCTGGGGCTGACAACGGATGGGATTCCTGTTGGCGATCCAGCCAACGAATACCTACTCACCCTGAACACAACGACTGTAGCGCCAGGGTGCACTCTAACCTGCAATGGCTCTGCTGAACCCGACGCGTGCGGCTTTGGCACTGACGACGGCTGCATCGGCGGCACCTTCTTGCCCCTTGCGACCGACGGCACCCCCGCCTGCGGTGATATCTTCGCTGACAACGGGGTCCGCGACATCGATTGGTACAGCTTCGGGATCGCCGTCGACGCTACGGTCACGCTCACCGTAGCCTCACAGTTTCCAGGCCAGGTATTGCTGGGTACCTGCGGGGCGACACCTGGCGTCGTGAACGTTATCGCGCAGGCCAACAGCCTCGACTGCAACACGGCTCCGGCAGTCTTGACTGCCCCGCTGGCAGCCGGCTCCTACATCGTCGTCATTACCAGTGGCACGGGCCCGTTGGGGATCGGCGACGTTCACAACGGGTATCCCTGCTCCGGCAATAGCACGGCCTACCGTGCAACGCTAACGACGGACACGCCGACGCCCAGCTGCAATCTGTTGTGCACGAGCGCGCCCGAGAACGAGAACTGTGGTCAAGTCATCAACAACGGCTGCAACCTGCCCACTCCGACGTTCGAGCCGATGCTGGTCGGCGAGACCCGCTGCGGCATGGTTTGGGCCGACGACAACGATCGCGACAGCGATTGGTGGGCATTCACCCTGACCGAGCCGCAAACGATCTCCTGGACCGTCACCGGTGAGCTGCCTCTGAACACGTTCCTGATCAGCGGCGACTCCGACGCGTGCAACACCCCCAGCTCGATTGTGGGCGGCCTTGCGAGCTCCGGCGACTGCACACCCGTGGCTTCGGCAGCCTTCGACCTCAGCTGCGGCACGCACTATTTGTTCGTCGCGCCCGGTGACGCCACAGGCAATGGCATCTTCTACGGATTCCCGTGCGGGATGGGGCGCAACGACTACGAGATCACACTCAGCGGCACGCCGGCGACAGCCTGCTTGCCACCGACGCTCGACCTCGCTGCGGACTGCGACACCGGAACGATCGACATCAACATCAAGATCGGCCAGTGCCTGACCGGCCTCCTGTATTCAGTCACCGATCCGCAAGGGATCCAGGTTGTGCTGCAATCGATCCCCGGAATGCAGAACGCATGCTCTGAGATACCGTTCCCAGTCGGTCCATACACTCTTGGCGGCACCTACACGGTCGAACTCTCTGGCACCTGCTGCTCCGGCGGTACCGTTCAGCTCACCCAAGACGTCGAATTGCCACTGTACGTCGACCAGACCGACATCATCTGGCGAGCAACGCCCAACAACCCAGCTCTTCCTGCGGGCTACTCGGGTCTCATCCCCAGTGACATTCTGCTGAACAACATACTGCTGGCGCCGCCCCACAGCCGCGACGTACTCGTCGTCGATTCGTTGGTGGACTTTGCATGCGTCAGCGATCTGGGCCCCGGAGATGTGTTGTGGGCACTTCTCGGCAGCTTCCCCGACAACCACGCCCTGCAGGAAGCAGAGGCACTGATCTTGATCGACCTACTGGCCGCTGGAGTCTCGGTCTACATCGAAGGTGGTGAAATCTGGGGATTCGACCTGCCGACCAGCTTCGCCGACTATGACGGCGTCCTCGGCAGATCCGACAGCCCCCCGGACACGTTCAACTTCGACGGCGATGATTCATTCACGGCGATGAACGGCGGTAGCCACGACACCCTGGACTTGTCGTCGCTGACCAACGTCACGTACCTCCAAGACAACACCACCGGCAACGACTCCACCGATCGGCTGAATCCAACAGCAACGGGCCTCGGGGTTGGCGTCGACTTCTCCGGCAGCAACGCGGGTGCGATCTGGTTCAATGACCCCGACGGCGTCCCCGATCCGCTAATCGCAGAAGGCGCGTACGCGACAGCCATCTACTACGTCCCCGACAACCCGTGCGCCGGTCGCGTGATTGCCCAGTCCTGGGAGTACGGCGGCTTCGGTGGCAACCTGACCGATCTTGCGGGGATCTATTCCAACGAGCTGCAGCTACCTCTGCCGGGCGTCGGCTTTCGGCGCGGCAACTGCAACAACGACGAGAGCACAAACATCGCGGACGTCATCTTCTTACTGTCGTTCTTGTTTTCGTCCGGCTCGCCGACTCCGCCCGATTGCGAAGACGCTTGCGACAACAACGACGACGGCGGCCTCAACATCGCCGACGCGATCACACTGCTGGCGGCCTTGTTCAACAGCCCGGCGCCCCCGCTCGCCGAGCCGTTCTGCAGCTGTGGACCGGACCCAACCCCCGACACGCTCAGTTGCGCGAACTACCTGGGCCTCGACTGTCCATAGAGTAGCGAGAAGAGGGACATGCCAGAAACGCTCGACGCACTGCTACGAGACTTCCTGCATTGGCTCGGCTCGGCGCCGCGCCCCTACCACGAAGTCATCGCGGCCTGGGGTACCAGCTGCCCGCAGCTGCCGGTTTGGGAAGAGGCCAATGAGAGACGCCTGATCGAACGCACGTGCCAGCCCGGCGCAAAGGCCACAGTGACCGTCACGCAGCGCGGACGGGACTTCCTGCAGCGCTGCTAGCACGTACGTTCGAACAGACTCTCAAGCTAGGTTGCCCCTCAACCGACGTTGCCCCTCAACCCACCTTGACCTTCAGCTCGCGCAGACTCTGCTGCGTGTACAGCTGGTAGTAGCGTCCACGCCGTTCCATCAGCAGATCGTGGCTGCCTTGCTCGACGATGCGGCCCCCTTCGATCACCAGAATACGATCGACAGACCTCACGGTCGAAAGACGGTGCGCGATGATGAAGCTCGTGCGCCCCGCGAGCACTTCCTCCAGCCCGTGCTGTATCTTCGCCTCCGTCTCGGTGTCGATCGACGATGTGGCTTCGTCCATGACCAACAACTGCGGCCGCGCCAAGATCGCGCGCGCGAACGAAATCAGTTGTTTCTCACCCATCGACAGCATCAAACCACCCTCGCCGACTTGCGTATCGTAGCCACCCTCCATCGTCGCGATGAACTCGTGTGCACCGACGCGCTCGGCAGCTGCTTGAATCTCGTCGTCTGTTGCATCCAGCCTGCCGTAGCGGATGTTGTCTGCAACCGTTCCGCTGAACAAGTGCGGCGTCTGCAACACCATGCCTAGGTTCGACTGCAGCCAGTGCAATCCACGCTCACGGTAGTCGCGCCCATCGATCAGAATGCGCCCCGCGGTCGGTTCATAGAAGCGACACAATAGGCCGACGATCGTCGACTTGCCGCCCCCCGTCGCGCCTACGAGCGCTATCGATTCTCCGGCACGTACCCGCAGCTGAAAGCGCTCCAAGACCGGCGGTCCACTGCCATAACGAAAGCTCACATCCTCGAACTCGATTTCGTCGATCCGAGCGCCATAGCCATCCTCAGCTACAGCGTCGTCGCTGCCCGCTGAATGTTGCGCGATGCGCTTGGCAACCTCCGGCGAATCTTGGATCTCGGGCTCTTCGTCGATCAAACCCATGATCCGCTCCGCCGACGCCTGCGCCATCTGCATCTCCGCGAACCAGTGCGCAATCTCCTGGATCGGATCGAAGAAGTAGCGGATGTAGGTCATGAACATCACCAACGTACCGATTGTGATGCCGCCAGCCACGACCTTGACACCACCCAATGCCAGCGCCAGCCCGGTCGCTATACTGCCAATCGTCACGACGGACGGAAGATACATCGCAGAGAGCACCGCGTTGCGCACCGAGTTGCCGTGCATTTCGGTCGACAGTTGCTGGAACTCCCGCAGATTCTGACGCTCGCGGCCGAACACTTTGGTCGTGCGAGCCCCCATGATGCCCTCGTTGTAGGCAGCCGTGATCTGCGAGTTCGTCTTTCGAACAGCCCGCGACGTCTTCAGGATTCGCTTCTGGAAGAAGTAGCTGACGAACACGAGCAGGGGAATCACCGTCAACACCCACAGCGCTAGTTCAGGCTGAATGATGATCATGACAGTGGCGATCCCACCCATCGTCGTTAGCCCCCAAAAGAGGTCCAGGACACCCCATGCGAGGATGTTCGACAGACGCTCGCAATCCGATGTCATGCGTGCCATCAGCCAGCCGACCGGGCGCTTGTCGAAGTATCCAAACGACAACTTCTGCAGATTGGCGAAACCGTCCCGACGAATATCGTGGCTCACCGCAGTACGGATTCCTCCCGCAAGCCAGATGAACGCGAGCACACTGAGGTTCTGGATGACCATCAACACGAGAAAGATCGCGCTGTAGCGCACCAGCGCATCGACGCCTGCACCTTCCGCCACCGAGTCGATCACGGCTCGAGTCACCATCGGTAGTGCGATGTCTACACCCGCCGTCAGAATCGCCTGCACGATCAATAAGATGACCTGCTTGCGGTACGGGCGCGTGTAGCCGAAGAGTCGCCGCCACAGGCGCGGATCGATCCCCTTCTCGTAGATGTCTTCTTCTGGTTCCCAATCGTGACTCATTGCGCTCTCCTCACCGCAGTGGCTCCGCTGCTCCCGGCAATGTCTTGCTCGAGCTCTCCCTGGATGTTCCACAGGCGCTTGTAGGCACCTTCTTTGCCGACAAGCTCGCGGTGATTTCCACTCTGCACGATCCGACCTTCCTCCATGACGAGGATCTGATCTGCCTCGACCACGGACGACAAACGGTGCGAAACAACGATCGTCGTCGAACGTCCGCGCCGTCCCCGCAAAGTATCGAGGATCTTCCCTTCGGTATCGGTGTCGACGGCACTCAACGAATCATCCAGGATCAAGATCGGCGGATCCTTCAACAACGCACGCGCCAGTGACAGTCGCTGCCGCTGCCCACCAGACAACGTCACGCCGCGTTCGCCGACGAGGGTCTCGTAGCCATGCTCGAACTCCTCGACCGCTTCGTGCACGCAGGCGGCAGTCGTTGAGGCCATGATTTCGCCGTCGGTCGCCTTGTCGTTGCCGATCCGCACATTGGCCTTGACGGTCTTGGAGTACAGGAACGGCTCCTGCAACACGGCACCTACCTGGCCCCGAACGAAATCGCGCGGGAGCGCGGCGACGTCACCACCATCGATGCGAATCGTTCCTCCAGTCGGGTCGTACAAACGCAACAGCAAATGCACGATCGTCGACTTGCCGCAGCCCGGCGGCCCGATCAGAGCCAGGGTCTCCCCAGCACGAACATGAAACGACATCTCGTTGAGCACATTCGGTGCGTCATCTGAGTAGGCATGCGTCACCGCATCGAACTCGAGCTCGCCACGCAGGCGAACTGGGGTCGTAGCCGCTTCCGGCTGACTCTCGTCGGGATGCTCCAGCACTTCTTTCAAACGTCCGAGTGCAACGACGGCCTTGCCCGTGTCAGCGAGCACTCGGCCCAGGTGGCGAATCGGCCAGATCAAGATCCCTTCCGCAGCCATGAACGCAAACAGCGTCCCGACTGAGATCTCTCCGATCTGACACAAGTAGCCGCCATACATGAGCACCAAACCGATCTGCAGATAGCACAGCATGTCCGACAAGGCCCAATAGACCCCGAGCAACTTGATCAAGCGGTACGTGGCTGCGCGGTGTTCTTCGTTGCGCTCGCCGAACTTGTCACACTCGAAGTCCTGACGCGCGAACGCCCGCACCACACGAATGCCGGTCAGATTCTCCTGCAATACCGCGGTCATGCGTCCTTCTGCCTCGTCAGACTTCAGGAACAACACCTTCACTTTGCGAAAGAAGATCACGGCGAACGTGATGATGATCGGGTAGAGCGCAAACGACGCCAGCGTCATCCGGCCATCGAGCGACAGCAGGATCGGTACGGCGGCAACAACCAGAAGGATGGCCCGCCCGATCTCGACGACTTGCCCCGAGAGGAAAACCCGCACCGTCTCCACATCCGACGTGCAGCGTTGCACGAGGTCCCCGGTGTCGGCTTTGTCGTGGTAACTACACGGCAAGTGCCCCAGGTGGTCGTAGAGGCGGTCACGGATTCCGCGCACCGTCGCTTCGGCCGCCAGCGCCGACCAGCGGCCACGCAGGTACAGAAACAACCCCGCAGCGGCTGTTACGATGACGATCGCCAAGCCTGCGTATATCAGCAATTCGACCGTGCTGGCGCCGTCGGCCGCAACTCGGTCGGCGAGCCGATCGACCCAACCAGCGGCCGCTTCCGGCTCTGCAGCCAAGAAGCGATCCATTGCGACTTTGCCGATGACTGGGCTCGCCAATAGACAGAAACTGGCCAACCCCATAGCCACGATGGCGCCGACGTACGTCACCCGCTGCCCACGCATCAATCCCCACA
>JBCCHQ010000084.1:0-26310 GCA_039028735.1 Planctomycetota bacterium
GCGCGACCGATTGCACCAGCGTGAGTTGCGCATCACCGGTGCCGGGTGGCATGTCGATGATCAAGTAGTCGAGGTCACCCCACTCGACCTGAAACAGAAACTGGCGCAGAAGACCCGTGACCATGGGCCCGCGCCAGATCACCGGCGCATCCTCGTCGAGCAGGAAGCCGATGGAAATCGTATGCACGCCGTGGCTCTCGACCGGAACGATGCGTTCCTTGCCGACGACCTTGGGGTGGGCCCCTTCGAGTCCGAGCATTTTCGGGATCGACGGGCCATAGACGTCCGAGTCGAGCAGTCCGACCTTCTGTCCCTTGCGAGCCAGTTCAACGGCAAGATTCACGGCGACCGTCGATTTGCCGACCCCGCCCTTGCCGCTGGCGACGGCAATGATGTGACGGACGCCGGGAAGTTGCTCGGCACCGGCTGCGAGGCCGGGAGCGGGCGTCGTCGCTGGTGCACCTTGTTGGGCCTTCTCCAGCACCTGTACTTGGGTGACGCCAGGGATCGCTCCAACTTGTTCTTCCAGAGTTCGCCGTACCGCGGCGGCTTCGTGTTTCTGGTCGGGGGGCGGATTGACGACGAAGTGTACTTGGCCGTCGCGCGCGATCACACGCTCGACCCAGCCCGCGGCTTCGAGGCTGGCCGCCCCGCCCGGTGCGGGCGTCCGCGAAAGGATGTTGCTGATCTGTTGGAGCACCTGCTCTTTGTCGAAGCTCATGCCAATGACCCCTGCTGTTGCGCTTGCTTGACTGTCGTGTGCCCTGGTGGGCGAGCGAAGCCGGGGATCATACTCGGGGGCGCAGGTGCATGGGAAGGGGGGGCGTCGCTGGAAACAGGGGCGCGTAGACGAGGCTGGTCTAGGGCTGGGTCGGAGCGCCGACGGCGGTGCGGATCTTGCGAACCAGCGCCTCGAACTTCGCGTGGTTCTCACCGGTGTACTCGGCCTGGAAGCGTTTCCAGCCGAGCCCCTCGGGTAGGTCCAAAGTCGCGAGCGGGGCGAGAAACTCACTCAGCGACGGCGGCGCCGCCCATCCGGCGTCGTCGGGCAGGCGCTGGGCATCCAGGAGGCGCCGTGCGTACTCGATACCGGCGATGTCGTACGCCAGGTCGACGAACGAGTAGCCTTGCTGACCGGGAGCCGGCGCCGCGTCGAGACGCTGCGCATCTTGGATCTCTTTGGCACGTCCCAACCGTTCGGCGAGGAACGGTCCCAAGTCGGCCGTGAGTCCGATCGACAAGAAGAAGTGGAGTCCGGCGTCGTTGCGTCCGGCGAACTCGAGTCGGTCACCAATCTGGCGCTGCAGTGCCTTCTCTTCCGGACGCGCGATGTTTGCGAACGTGTCGCGGGTGACGATGTTGCTCGCCAAGGTCGCGTGGCCGTCGAACAGAGCCGCGACGCCGATCAGTACCTGCCGGCGACGTTCTTGGGCCTGTGCGAGCGGCACATGCTGCGGAATGTCGAGTTGCTGCGACAGGAATTCATCGAGTTGCTTCGGCAGCTGCTCTGCCGGAGTCTTGCGCAACTGCAGGATCGCGGCGCAGAACACATCGCGTGCCCGTGACGTGTCGACTTTGTCCGCAAAGGATGCGAGGCAAAGCAACACGGCAGCGGCAGTGCTGGCGTAGATGCCAAGGACTTTCAAGTTCCCCTCCCTCGGCGCTGCTGGTTCCCGACGACGCGGTAGAGCAACGCCACGATCGTAGCCGCCAGCATCAGAGCGCCGAGGTACCACCCCCAGCGTGCGCGGCCGCTACTGCGGCGGTCCGCATCGCTGCGAACCTTCCAGAGCTCGTCGAGGTGGGTGCGGTGCGCCGCGTCCTCGACACGTTCGCGAGCTCTCTCGAGGCCCTCGCTATCCTGTTGCAGGTACGCGAGAAGCCCAGAGTAGTATGCGATGCTTTCTCGGTCGTTACGAACGCGCAGCTGCGCCACGGCAGTTGCGAGGAGCTCAGAGTCGCGGCAAGCCCAGGCAACGTCACACCATAGCGCGAGATGATCCGCAGGTCCTTGGCGATACGCCTGCTGCAGTTCCGTGCGCGCTTCGGTCGGGCGATCCAGGTCCAATAATGCTCGTGCCTGAAGATCGACGAGCGTCGGGCCTGGCCACCAGCGACGGGCGCGTTCAACGGTGGCCAAGGCGTCGCCGGCGCGCTTGCCGTGCAGCTGCAGTGCGATGTCTGCCCGCAAGGCCAGCGGGTGAATCGGCGACTCGTACAATGCCCGATCGCGGGCCCGCCGGGCAGCGACCGTCGCACCGCGAGCCAACTGTGCGAGCGCCTCGAGTGCCGGTGTCGCGGGATCGCGTAGCGACGTCGCGACCACGTGCTGTAGCAGCGGTACCGGATCTTCGTCGCCGGTAGCATGGGCGACGCGGGCGGCGACCAACCAGGTACGTGGCGCCGCAGGGAGCCGCCTGCGCAGTTCGGCAAGTGTCGTGCGTGCGGCCGTGTGGTCGCCCCGAGCGAGGGCGAGTCGAATACGGACTTCGCTGGCGGCCCCGAAGCGATCGGGCGGCGCGCTGGCGAACCAGGCAGCATCGAGCGGCAGCGGAGTATTGGTCAGCAGTGCGAGCTGCAGCGTGGCCCAGAGGTCGGTCGTCGAGCGCTGCCGCAGGGTGGCCGCCAGAGCCTCGGCGTCGCCGCTCAGCAGCGCCCAGCGGTTCTGGGCCTCCAGCAGCACGAAATCGCGAGGAGACGCCTGGAGGGCCTCTGAGAGGTGCCGAGCGGCCTCGTCGTAGCGCTTCTGCGCCAGCAACGTGTCGATGGCCCGCGCAGCGCTGGTACTGGCCAGCGCCGACGGTGGCAACAGCAGAAGGAGAGCGACCGTAAGAATCCGCGACAGCGGCGCCAGCGAAGTGCACATAGCGGGGATCCTCGCACCTCGTTGACGATTTGCAAACCTCTTGAAAAGGGGTGCGGTTCCGAAGGCCCTGCGATACGATTTGTGACAGGTAGATGGACCTGGGACCCGCTACTGAGAACCGCCTTTTGGCGGCTGCGAGAGCCGCTTCGGAGACTCCTTCGGAGTGCGCTAAGCCCCTCTATCTGAGGGGTTAATGACAGAGCGGCGAGCAGGTCGGATGGGAGGCCTCGATGGAACGAATCAGGACATACAAACCCGACGAAGTGACCGTCGCGGTGCAGCAGAATGAAGCGCTGTTGCTGCTGCACTTCGGGTCTGCGTTGGCGTCGTCCTGTGAGTTGATCCACCGCCAGTTACAGTCCCTTGCCCCGGTTTTCGAGGGGCGCGTCGAGTTCGCCGAAGTCGAGCTCCCGCTCCAGGATCTCGAGTTGATTCAACGCTTTGGAATCGAGGATGTGCCCACTCTCGTGCTGTTTCAGGGGAGTGAGGAGGTCGAGAGATTCGACTCGGTGCAGACCACCGAGGCGCTCAACGACTTCCTGGAGGCGGCGGTCTCGTTCTATGGCTCGTTTTCCGGGAGCGATGACCCTGAAGATCCAGTAGAATGAAGCTTGCGCCGCGGGAACGGTGCGAACTTTTGCGAGACTTTTCGTAAAGAAGTGAGGTAAAGCAAAAGCAGACTGCCACCACACGGCGGTCCACAACGATGACAATCAGACAGCGTTGGTTTAGCAGCCGGGAAGCTGCCGAACTGACCCTGAGGTGTTTGAAGGAATCAACGAACTCACCACACCACTCCTTCCTCACACGTCCCACCTCAGAGCCCAATGGAGCGTTCTTGGTATCCTCTGCCAAGACCGCTCCAATTTTTTTGCCCCCCCGGACTTCGGAGAAGTCCGGCGCGATGACTGTGGCGGGGGGCGGGTGGATGGTTCCGACGGTGTTGTCTCGTGCTGGGGGGGCAAAAAAATTGGATGTCTTTGGCTCGCCCGCTGACGCGTGCGAAGCGGGTGCGCCGCTTCGCGCCGCTGTCGGTGATCGGCGTGTTACGGTGGGGCGCTGCGCGCCCGCTACCGGATGTGGTCCGCGGGTCCATGGGCGGGGGTGGATGGTTCCGACGGTGTTGTCTCGTGCTGGGGGGGCAAAAAAATTGGATGTCTTTGGCTCGCCCGCTGACGCGTGCGAAGCGAGGTGCGCCGCTTCGCGGCGCTGGGGGACGTTGCGTTTTGCGGTGGGGCGCTGCGCGCCCGCTACCGGGGAAGGGTTGCCAGGGCGGACACGTTCGCCTGCCTAGGACCTTCTTGTTTCCCCTTCGCTTTTCCCTCTCCAGCTCGTTGTGCTCCGCTCTGCAACAGCTGACTTCTTAGCTGGAGCGGCTACCTCCGTTTCCTCTGCGTCTTCTACGAGAGCTCTTTCCCTTTCCCAGTCCCTTTCCCAGTCCCAGTCCCAGTCCCCAGTCCCCAGTCCCCAGTCCCCAGTCCCCAGTCCCCAGTCCCCAGTCCCCAGTCCCCAGTCCCCAGTCCCCAGTCCCCCTTCCTTCCTTCCTTCCTGGTCGGGCACGACGGCACCATCGCACGAACCATCGGCCCGTGCGCGTCGACCGCTGCTGTAGGTCCGCTGGGTGCGGCTATTCTTTGGCGTTGTGTAGGTACTCTGCCAACGCGTGGAACTGCTGGTGTAGGTCGTGTTCGGTGGTGTCGTGCGGTTGCTTGAAGAAGACTGCCATCTGCTTCATGGCGCCTCGTTCTTCGCGCGAAAGGGCCAGAGCGGAGAGGCGCACCATGTCGAGGACTAGGGGGGCTGCGAGGATTGCGTCGCATCCTTGCCACGTGAACTGCAGCGACATCTTGTAGCCGAGGAAGCCTTCGAAGTGGATGAAGTCCCACGCCGTTTTGAGGTCGTTGAGGCTGGGCACATAGTCGATGCGCACCTGTGAGTCGACCGGGTAGCCCAGGTACGAACGTAGCATTTGGTCCTTCGACGAGACCTTCGTGTCGCAGTTCTGTTCGGAGGCGAGGACTTGTCCGTCGCGGTCGCCCAGCATGTTGTAGCCCTGCCAGGCGAGGATCCGCAGGTTGCGGTACTTGAACATTGGGGCTAGTGCTGACTTCACCAACGTTTCGCCGGTCTTACCGTCAGAGCCCATGAAGGGGAGTCCGCTGCTTGCGAACTTCTCGGCAATCCCAGGCAGCAGCGCTCCTGGCGAAGGCGTGAAGTTGATATAGGCACACCCCGCCTCCGCCGCGGCCCAGGCGTAGAGGCTGCTGGCGATCAGAGCTTCGCGGGCGTCTGCGGCGAGCAGCTTCTCGATCCCGGCGGCTGTCGCGTGGTCTGGGTGGTTGGGCACCGTGGGTTCGGTCGACGACAAGTTGACGACAACGACGCGTTGTAGCTGGTGGCGCTCGCGAAAGCTGTCGAGGTCGGCGCGGATCTGGGCCACGCACTTGGCCGCCGGCTGTGTCGTGACGGAGTCTCCTGCAGCGAGCGACTCGATCGCGCGGCCACTCTGATACAGGACTCCAGGGCGCAGCTCCTCGTCGACGGCATCGAGATCGTCGGCGAGTTCGGTGAGGAGCTCGTATCCCAGCGTATTGGTGTCGTGGTAGATCTGGCGGGCGGAGTCGTTGAGACTCTCGCTTCGGATGTCATGACCGCCGAAGACGAGTTGATCCCACCTTGGGAACGGAACCTTGTCGCAGAGGTCCGTTTCTGTGATCAGTCCGTAGCTTTGGGTTTTCCCGGAACGCAAAGCGAGCGCACCGACGATCGCAGTCGTGGCAACGCCTCCCCTGGCCCCAATGATCCATACCCCGGTTCTCTCGGGCATATTGCTCGACTCGAATTCCGTGGAAGGGCTCCTCAGGGGGGGAGCCGGCTCTGCAAACGAGGGCTAGCGGGCGCGCGTGCGGCGGCGCGATTCCTTCTGGGCTTTCTTGCGAGCGTTGCGGCGAATCTGCTTCTCTTGCTCGCGCTGCTCGCGGCGCCGTCCCTCAGACGGCTTCTCGTAGAACTTGCGCTTCTTGATCTCTTTGAGGATTCCCTCTTTGGCGACCGTGCGCTTGAAGCGCTGGACCAGCTTCTCGGCTGACTCGCCGGCCCTCATTTGAATCCGAAGCAACGCTAAGTCCTCTCTCTCGGCGGCCCGTTGGGCCAGTCGGTATGAAATCCAGATGAGCGAAGCCCGGAATTCTAGGGAGCGCAGCGGCCGATGACAACCCCCGGCTGGTCTCAACTTGAGCCCGAATACGACTTTTTCTCGATTCCTAGGTCTTGTTCCGGGAACCACTTCGGCTGGTAAGGAGGCGGCGGTTCCGGAAACGCTCAATTTGCGGGTTGGGCGTAACCGATAACTCTAAGTGGACGTGTTTGCGACGGCCAACGGTGGCCGGGCCGTCCTGTCTTCGCATTGCCGCCCGCCCAAAGAGCGACCTAGCAGAGAGGGGAGAAGGAAGTGGAGAATGAAACAGACCTCGATTCTGGTGCTCGCCTTGTTGCTGTTGGGAGGGCTTGCTTGGACAGAGTCGGGGGACGAGGGCAGCGTTCTTCCATTGGACCTGCCTTCGGGGCACGCAGTCACTGACGAAGAGGACGACGAAGACCAGTCCGAGTCGATCATCTTCTTCGGGCAGGAGTTCGAGGGGCAGGCGTTCTTCTTTCTGCTCGACAAGTCCGGCTCGATGGTGGGCGCCAAAATGGCGTCTCTGAAGCACGAACTCGCCACTTCGATCCAGGGGCTCAGTCGCAGCAGCGAGTTCGGAATGGTCGCTTTCTCGACCGGCAACTTGATCTACAGCCCACTTCCCAAGAAAGCGACCGCCAGTCGCAAGGCGAATGCGATCGCGTGGGTCGATGCCCTGCAGCCCTACGGTGCGACGTTCATGCTGGACGGCGCGACGGCCCTGCTGCCGATCGCCAGCCTCTCGCGGAAGCGGCATCGCGTAGTGATCGCTGTCGGTGACGGGCTGCCGAATGGTCCCGGAGCCGACGACACGTTGCAGGGGATCCTGACAGCGAACTGGGAGAATCTCCCCTTCAACACGATCTTGTTCGGAACCCAGCAGGCCGCGATCGATTTCATGTCCGACCTGGCCGCCGCGACGGGTGGTTCGTTCTCGTCGAATCCGGACTAACACCGGAACGAGAACGGCGGGGTGCTCGCGATCCGCGTTGCCCCGCCGTTTCTTCATCCCCCCGCACTTCCATTGCCGGGGCCGCTCGATACGCCCTCCTCAGCCCCGCTCTGGGGCCCCGCACCTGTTGACTAAGCACATCGAGTACCTTATACTCCCAAAAGTTATTTAGTGCCTTATTTGCAATAGGTTACGAGTCCGATTCGCAATCAGCGAAGACCACCGGCTGCGTCGTAGACGCGGCGATCGCCCGCACGAGGATGGTTCCAGGTGAGAATGGAAATCGGCCTGATTCAGGCCCAGGTCCAGAAGCAGATTCTCTCTCCCCAGATGATCCAGTCGATGGAGATTCTGGTGCTGAACTCGTTGCAGCTCGAGGAGCGCATCGATGAGGCGTTGGAAGAGAACATTGCGCTCGAGGTCGACGAGCCGGATTCTGCCGAAGACGGCGCCGAGGAGCGCTCTCGCGACGATTCTGCGACGCCAGCGACCGAAGGCGGCGAAGAGTACGAAGGCGCCGATGCCGAGGTCCGCGAAATGGATCTCCTCGAAGATCGCTACGAGCATCTGGCCGAGTTTCAGTCCGAGCAGTTCTTCAATGCCCCAGGTGGGGGGCGCGTCGGCGGTGGCGGCGACGACGAAGACGACAAGACCGAGGCGCTGCAGAACGCCGCGGATCGTCCCGCAACGCTGCACGACCACCTGATGCAGCAGGTGCAGCTGGTCCCGGACTTGACCCCGCGCCAGCGGCTGTACTGCGCTGAGATCGTCTACAGTCTCGACCCGCGGGGGCGACTGTTGTACCCGCTGGAGGAGATGCATCAGGCCTTGCTCGAGGCGGCCGCGAACTACGCTGCCGCCAACGGCAATGGGACCGCCCGTGCGCCGATCGAGCCGGTTGCTCCCCCGGACGCAGTGGCAGAGACCCCTTCGCCTCAGCAGGAGGCGGTCGCGCCGCCAGAACCAGACGCAGGTGTGGCGCTCGGGGCGGGCAGTGTGATCGGCACGACCCGTGGGAGCGAGGATGCGCACTCGTCGCAGGTCGATGTATCAACGGCTGCCGAATCCGCGACCGGCGACGACCCCCAGGCGGGTGCCTCTGCGGCTGTCCCCGAGGCGGCGGCCGATCCGGGTGCCAACGGCGCCGGGCGCAGCGACGAAACCGGGGCAGAGTTCCCGCTGCACGTTGCCCTCGAACCCGCGCCGGAACTGTCTGAGTTGGAAGAGGCCCTGGCGATCGTGCGGGGCCTCGATCCGGCCGGTGTCGGCGCGACCAGCATCGAAGAGTGCCTGCTGTTGCAGCTCGATCGCGACCCGCTCGACTACCCGCTGGAGCGGGAGTTGATCGAGAAACACCTCGCAAACATCGCCAAGAATCGTCTGCCGCAGATTGCCAAGGCGACAGGGCAGCCGCTCGATGAGGTGAAGGGGGCCATCGAGATCATCGCGATGCTGAACCCGAACCCGGGACGTGGTTTCGTCGCGGAAGAGACGCACATCGTGCGTCCCGACGTCTTCATCGACGAGGACGAAGGCGAGTACAAAGTTCGCGTCGAGAATCCGCATGTACCGCGACTTCGGATCTCTCCGTACTACCGCACGCTGTTCAAGGAGGCCCGCAACGACCCCGAGCTGCGCAAGTACATCAAGAAGAAGATCGACAACGCCGAGTGGTTGCTGCACGCGATTCACCAACGCAAATCGACATTGCAACGGGTCGCCGAGGAGATCGTCAAGCACCAACAGGAGTACTTCCACAAAGGGATTCGGCATCTGAAGCCGCTGAAGATGCAGGAGATTGCAGACATCATCGGCGTCAACGTGTCGACCGTCAGCCGCGCGATCTCCGGCAAGTACTTCCAATACCCAGGCGGAGTGAAGGAGCTGAAGTTCCTGTTCACCGGCGGCACGACGAAAGACGATGGTTCCGTCGAGTCTCGCGGCAGCGTGATCGAACGCATCAAGAAGCTGATCGCTGATGAGAACAAGCGTAAGCCCTTGTCGGACTCGCAGATCGTCAAGCTGCTGGCCGAGCAGGGGATCCACATATCGCGGCGGACCGTGACCAAATACCGGGAGGCCGAATCGATTCTGTCCTCGCGCGAACGTCGCGAGTATTGATGACCAGATGATGAAGGTTGCGGTGTTGGGTAGTGTCTCGTCCCTTGCCCTCATCTGTCGTTCGTTGAACACAGCAAGATGATCGAAGCCAAGAACCTCTGGAAATCCTACGGCCCCGTTGACGTCCTGCGCGGGATCGACTTCTCGATCGAGAGCGGCCGGATCGCTGGCTTCCTCGGTGCCAATGGCGCCGGGAAAACCACGTGCATGCGGATCCTGACGACGTACTTTCCGCCCGAGCGCGGGACCGCGGTCGTGGCCGGCCACGACATTCGCACTGCAGCCAGTAAGGTCTGCGAGAGCATCGGGTATCTCCCCGAGTCGATGCCGGTTTATCCGGAGATGCGCGTCGGAGAGTATCTCGCGTATCGCGCCGTGCTCCGGGGCTTGCCGCGCCGAGCGGTCAAACAGCGCGTCGCAGAGGTCATCGAGGAGTGCTTCCTGAAAGACGTTGAAAAGCGCCTCTTGACTGCGCTTTCAAAAGGCTACAAGCAGCGCCTCGGATTGGCGGATGCGCTGCTGCACGATCCACCTGTGTTGATCCTCGATGAGCCGACAGCCGGTCTCGACCCGCGCCAAGTGCTCGAGGTGCGCAAGATGATCGAGGGGTTTCGTGGCCGCAAGACGGTCCTGTTATCGAGCCACGTCTTGGGCGAAGTCGAGCAGGTCTGTGACGTCGTGACGATCTTGCACGATGGCAAGATCCGGGCGTCGCAGTCGCGCGACGAGTGGCAGGGGATCGTCCAACGCGATGGCAAGTTGCGAGTCGTGTTGGCAGATGCGGCCGAGGATGCCGGTCAACAGCTCGAACAACTCGCCGGTGTGGATCGCGCGTTGCGCCTCGACTCGACGACGGCAAGAGAAACTCACTTCGAGCTGGGGACCAGTGCCGATGTGCGGCGCTCGGTCTTCGACCTCGCCAGCCAGCGTGGCTGGCAGCTGCTCGAACTCACACCCGTGCCACAGAACCTCGAAGATCTGTTCTTGAAGCTCACCGGAGCTGCTGAGGAGAGTGCCGCGTGAGTCTGCAAGGGTTGCGAACTCTGTGGGCGTTGTATCGGCGTGAGCTCCGAGGATTCTTCGTCTCGCCGATCGCGTACATCATCTTGATGGTCTTCCTGCTCGCCAATGGCGTGACGTTCTTGTTCTATGTCCGCGCTTTGCACGGCCAGCTCGAAGCCATCGTCATGAGTCAGTTCACGCTGATCCCGTTCTGGTTCTTGTGCCTGCTCGTGCCGCCGCTGTTGACGATGCGTACCGTCGCCGAAGAGCGCCGCAGCGGCACGCTTGAGCTGCTGGCGACGGCTGGGGTCACCGATACGGCGATTGTCTGGGCCAAGTATCTGAGTTCCTGGACGTTCTTGTGCGTCCTGTGGGCGATGACGATTCCACTCTTTGTAGTTCTCAACTGGGGTGGAGCGGTTGATTGGGGTGTGTTGACGGCGGTCTACGCCGGGATCGCGTTGTTCGGCGCGCTGCTGACCAGCATCGGGGTTTTTGCTTCGACCCTTTCGCAGAACCAGCTGGTGGCGGCTGCTGTATCGATGGTAGTGAGTCTACTGTTGTTCTTCATGAACTCGTTTCGCTACCTGTTTCAGGTTGGGGACTACGAGATTCAGTACTTCAACTACATCAGTCCAACCTTTCACTTCACGAACGACTTCGTCCGTGGGGTCTTTGACTATCGCTACCTCATTATCTACGCCTCGACGTCACTGTTCTTTCTGTTCCTGGCGATCAAGTCGCTGGAGCGGAGGCGCTGGTGGTGAAACTGTGGAAGAAGACGGCGGGTTCGAAGCGCCGTTGGACACGTGGCAGCAACGTCGCCATGCAGGTGCTGCTCGCGTTCTGGCTGCTGGTGGTCGTCAACGGCTGGGCGTTTCAATACTCCTGGCGCACCGATCTGACTGGAGAACAGAAGTGGGCGATCGATCCAACGACGATCGAGTTTCTACGACAGCTGCCGCAGAACGTCGAAGTCGTGATTCCGTATCGCTCGCCGGGACGCAACCCCGGCGCACTGCTGGAGTATCAGGTGATGGAGCGTGCCAAGCGCCTCCTCGAAGAGTTCCAGATGCACACGCCCCGCTTGCGCGTTGCCGCTTACGTGGATGTATTGCGCGATCCCGAAGGGTGGAGTCGGCTGCGTGACGAGTACAATCTCGACACACCCAACCTGATCTACCTGTTCATCGACGGTGAACAGGACCAAGGCCGCTACATCTCCGTGCGACCCCAAGATCTGGCTCGGTTTCGCCTGCCGACTCTGGACGCCCCGGAGATCGTTCCCGGGATCCAGAGCGAGAACCTGGCAGAGGGGCTGACCAATGCGCTGCGACGACTGCTGGTGTCGGAGCGTCCGCGCGTGCTGTTCTCTCAGGGGCACGGTGAGATTCGCCTCAGCGGTCCGCAGGGAGCCTGGAAGGTGGAGAGCTTTCGTCAGGATCTCGTTGGACGTGGCTACGATGTCGGCGAGATCGACCTGCTGCAGACGCCGGTCGTGCCGACAGGGACGGCGCTTCTCGTGCTGGTCGCTGCAGGTCCCGACTTCGATGCGTATCGCGGCGAGGCGCGAGCTGCAATCGTCGATCACGTCGAGCGCGGTGGGGCGGTCATGCTGTTCTCGCCGGATCAGGGAGGCAGCGGCCTCGAAGGTGCCCTGCGCGAGCGTGGAATCACGATGCACGAAGACTGGCTTGTTGCAGAGTCGGACACCCGGCAACCGTGGCAGCTGTTGACGACCGAGATCAACGGCACCCACCCGATCTTCTCAGGCCTCGAGTACGGCAGCTTTCGCGTCGCCTTCCAAGTCGCCCACCATGTCGAAGTGCAAGAGCCTGCCACGGCACTGTTGGCGTCTGCAGCCGATACCTGGCTCGAGCGCAGCTTCAAGCACATTCGTCGCGAGGCAACGGAACCGCTGGCCTCGTACCCGGTTGTTGCAGTCGTCGACAACTTGGTGGCCGAAGGTAGCGATCAAGCGCAGGGGCGTTGGGCTGTGTTTGGGGCCTGGAGCATGGTGCTCAACGCAGAAGGCAACAGTGCGCTGCGCTGGGGCGCCTACCAAGGGGGCGCGCGCCAGATGATCTTGCGCACCGTGAATTGGCTGACGCAGCAGGAGTTGCCCGTCGCAGGTGAAGGGCGACCGGTCAAGACGACGCGCGTTGTCGTCGAAGACATCGAGCGTCCTCTTTGGTGGCTTGCTCTCGTCTTTCTGCCGTCGGCGCCGCTGCTGGCGGGTCTGTGCGTGTTCTTCCTGAGGAGGAAGTGACGTGAGCTTCCGCACTACGCTGTTGCTGCTGTTCGCATGCATCGTCGTCACGATTGCAGCTGAGTACACCGAACGCCACAATCGGCCTTGGTTCAATCGCGATGTCGATCAGCCGTTCAACTTCCCGCTATCTTCTCTTGCCGAGATCGAGTTCGAGAACTCGCAGGGGGCGTTTCGTTGTGAGCAGTACGAACAAGATGCGTGGCGCCTGACAGCGCCAATCCAGTTTCCGGCCGCGTTTCCGGCGCTCGAGCGGATGGCGCTGGCGCTACGTGAGCTGCGTATCCGTGACAAACTGGACGTCGATCAGCCCGGGTTCGGTCTCGATCAAGCGCAGACGCGTGTGCGATTCCAAGTAGGTGCGAAGCGTCATGAACTGCGCTTCGGTGCCGCGCATCCGACAGAGGCCTACGTCTATGCCAGCCACCGGGTGAATGACAACCCTGCACAGGTGATTCTCGTCGATACGCAACTCGTCGATGTCTTCGGCCGCGTGGGGCTGCAGGAGCTGCGAGATGATGCGCTGTGCGACGTCAACTGGCGCCGGCTGCAGCGACTCGCAATCTACAAAGGGGGCGACATGCACGTCGACCTCGAGCTCCGCGACAACCTATGGCGGCTGATCCAGCCGTTTGCGTCGCCAGCGGACCCGGGGATCGTGCACCACGTCACGAACACGATGAATTCGTGGGGGATCGAGAGCTTCGTCGCTGACGGCGTGGATCCTTTCGCCAGTGGGAGTCCGTACGGGCTCGACCAGCCGCGCTGGGAGATCCACGTTGGCGCGATGGGTTCCGCTGCGACGCGCGAGATCGTCATCGGCGGCGACGGGCCCGCTGACGAGCGGGGGCGAGGCATGGTGTATGTGGCGTGGCGCGGCGACGATCACGTGTTCCTTGGATCGGACGAGATCCTCGAGTTGTTGGCGACTCGTCCCGATCAGTATCGCGATCGCTTTCTGTTTCGCCTCCCCGACCCAGAACTCAAAGGGCTCAAGCTTGGGTTTCGTGACGCTGCGGGTGTCCGCCAAGATCTACTTGTCGAGCGTGATGGAGACTCGATCACGATGCGGGCCAACGACGACGCTCGCAGATATCCCGTCGCCGAGGAGTGGTGGCTGGTGCTGACTCGTGATTTGCGCACCGCGTGGTTGGATACGTTCCTCGAGCGCGACCACGGCGATCTGGACCTCAGTCAGTATGGCCTCGACAAACCGCTGCGCATCGAGTTGACCTCTGACGACGGCACCGTCGATGTTCTGTTTGTCGGAGATCGTGTCGCCGAAGGTGATCCTCGCCGCTATGTGATCAATCCACGGTGGAAGGACTACTTCGGCACTGCGGTATTGCCGCGTGAAGAAGACCTGCGTGGCATTCCGTGGACGTTTCGATCGACGACGGTTCTCGACCTGGATCCCTCCGCGGTCATTGAGTTCGGTATGCGCGACAACGAAGGGCGTGCGCTGGAGTTCGTGCGTCCGTACCAAAAGTGGCGCATCAAGGGAGGCGCCGGCAGAGAAGTCACCGATGGCATGCTGTATCTGATCGTTCGCGAGGCGGCGGGCCTACGCGCCGTTGCCTGGGAGCCGAAGGCAGAGTCGCCGCCGGGCCCCGATGCCTACGACCTGCGAATCGACGTGACGTCGGTGCGCGATCGCGACGACTTCGAGCCGGTGACATTCTATATAGGTCCACCTCTCCCCGGGAATCAGCGACTGATTCGCGAAGAGCCGTCTGGCTGGGTGTTTCGCTGGAGACTGCTCGAAGACGGGCGCAACCCGTCGTTTCTCTATGCGAAGCAGGTCCTCCTGGAGTTGACCGAAGACTAGTTCTCTGGATCCCGCTCAACTCGGGCCGTAGCGAGCCGATAAGACGAATGGGTACCGGTCTGCCAGCGTTGGCGCCCGGCGTTCATATCGTGCGAGCAATAAGAGGCCTCCCAACATGCAGTCTGTCCCGACCAGTTTCGCCCGCGATCTCCCGGAAACGACGCGTATGGAAACGCTGCGCTACGGCAGTGACACCAGCGCACCTCCGATCGTTTCGATCATCGTTCCGACTCTCGATCGGGCTCGCGGTGGCATCCTCGATGACTTGCTACAAGACCTGCACGATCAGGTGATGACGAGCTTCGAGCTGATTCTCGTCATTGGCGATCGCCGTCAAGGGCGCGCGATCAACCGCGGTGTCGCGGCGGCGCAGGCAGACATCATTGTCACGATGGACGATGACACGAAGATTGGAACGCCGCATCTCCTGCAGAACCTCGTCGACGTTCTGCGTCAGGAACCGGATGTCGGCATTGTCGGCGCCAGTACCGTTGTCCCACCCGACTGCAGCTGGTGGCAGCGCACGGCCAGCCGCCAGATTCCACGGCGGCTGTTCCCGGTCGTCGACGAGATCACGGACTCCGACATGGTGCAACACCCATGCTTGGCGATGCGGCGGGATGTGTTCCTGGAAATCGGCGGTGAAGACGAAGAGTTGATCCGCGGCCTCGATCCGTCGTTGCGCCATCGAGCAAAGGCTGCCGGTTACCGTGTCGTCATTGCGCCGCATACGTACATCTGTCACCTGCTCCCCGAGGGAGTGCGTGATGTGATCCGCATGTACTATCGCAATGGGCGCGGCAGTGCGTTCGCCCAACGCCACTACCCAGACCGCATCTACAACCTCAGTGATGGCTTCCAGCGCAACCAGTTCCCCGAGAAGGTTCGTTTCAGGGAGCGCGTGGCCAGCTATCCGCGCCGCATGCTGGGATCGTTGCTGCGCCTGCGCCTGATCAAGTTCGCTGTCGAGGTCGCCTACACGGTAGGCTTCCTCCGCGAGTACCTGCGGCCGACACCCGCCCGCGGTTGATCGGCGACCTTTAACGTCACGGCTGCCCTCAAGGGTCCTCCTCGCGGTTTCAGGCGATGTTTGCCTCGCCAATCGCATCGATCTGCGCCAGGATGCGCGCAACGCCGGTGCAGGCCGATCGTCTAGGTACCGGAGTGACGCCGAGGAAGGTGGCTGCTTGAAGATCTTGATGAAGTTCATTCTGCTGCTCGCGTTGGCGATTGCCTTGCCGATCGCGGTTCTCGAGGTCAAGTACCGCATGACGGACCCAAACGCGCCCGGCAGTGGCAGCGTGTCGGGAGGTGGCGGCGCGGCTGGCGGTGGCAACGCAGCTGGCAGCGGCAATTCAGCCGGCAGCGGTGGCGCGGCCGGCAACCACCTCGCGCGAGGTGGCGCCGCTCCGGCCGAAGTTGGCGTCGACTTGGACAATCCAGCCGTCGTCGGTTCCACCGGCACCAACGGCGCCGGTGGCGTCGCGACCGCGGCCGATCGCGGCAGTGCGGACCGCAGCAGTGCCGACACCGAGACGACCGTGCGGGAGGTGCCGCCGCCAGGTCTGCGGGGCCACTACCACTTTGCCGGCGAACTGACGGGCCCCAGTGGGCAGGAGCGTCAAGAGCTACGGGTTACCACTGCCAGCGGCGATCGCACCTGCTGGGCCAATCGCGCCGGAGAGTTCTCGTTCGCCGTGCGCGAGGAACAGTTCCCGGTGCAACTGTTCACGAAGGCTGGCGACCTACTGTACGTGCGCCCGGAACCACCGGCGACCTCGCGGGTCTTGCTGACGGCTGGGCGCCTGCATTCGCCAAGCTTTCACAAGGGACTGATCCTGCCGCGTGCCCTGTCGACGGAAGTCGATGCCAACGGGCGATGTGAAGTGGTTGTGTACGGCACGACACTGCTGCCGCAGGGGTCCGAGATCGTGATCCGTCTGCAAACCCGAGGGCGAGAGACCGTGCAGGAATCGGTGCACGAACTCGTAGGGGATGGTGTCTTGTCGCGCCTGTCTGGATCGACGGAAGGGCTCTACTTCGGGCAGTACTTGGTGCAGCTTGCATGGCGCCCGTTGTCGGACCCGAAGGCTATGGCGATGCTGACAGATGTGTTGCCGGACCCGCTTCCACCCGGCGAGCTCCCGAAACGTCTCGTTGTCCGCATGTTCCTCGGGAGCAAGGCGGACGCTGCCGAGCAAGAGCGGCAGATCCAGGAGTACTACGAGGACGCAATCGAGATGTGCCTCGACAGCCGCGATCTGCTGTTGTCGTTGGGCAAGAGGCTCAGGAACAAGTCTTTCAGGAAGTCGACACTGCAGCGTACGCTCAAGCGCCGAGACGCACCCAGCGCCGCGAAGGCACTAGCCCGTGGGGGCACGGTTTCCGTCAAGGCTTGGCGCCGTCTGTTGGACAAGGAGTTCCCAGAGCTCTGGCGCCGCTACCGCGACAAGGAGCAAGTCCCTTACGCGCAGAAGTACCCGGGAAGGTTGGCGCAGCTGCACTTGGCGTTCAGTCACCTCGTCGACCTCGCCAAGCTGGAGTCGCAGCTACTGTATCGCCATCTCAATCGGCCGATGGATCAGCGCGACTACCTGGACCCCGAGTTCGGGTTGGACGTGTTCCATGGCTTCACGCTCGACCACCTCAACACCGTCATCGACGGCATCGAGCAGGACCTCTAGGCGCTACTTCGGGGCGCCGGGCTTGGTCGTCGGCTGTCGCTTAGGTGAGGGCTTGGGTGAGGCCTTGTTTGACGGCTTCTGCTGCGTCGGTTCCACGTAGACGATCGCAATCTCACCCTGGGTGTAGCGTCGCAAGAGTCCGTTGCCGTCGAGCCACAGCGTTGCGTTCAGCGCTGGACCGGCCGCAGTCCAGCGCGTCCACCCGCGCGGATGCGGGATCTCCTCGTCCTTGGGATCGATCCGTGTGAACAGCATCGGCAGGAAGCGATCGGACGAGGGCATGTAGAACTGGCGCTCGCCCGACCCGATTTCTGCCAGGCGGGTCGCGAGCAGTACCCAATGCTCGAACCCTTGATCGCCATACAGGTAGTGCGGTGTCGGCATTTGTCGTTGCCGCTTCTGCGGCTGTTTACCGCCGGCCAGCTGGATCGTCAGCACCGTCGCGAGGTTGTCGGCGAACGTCGCGGAGATCTTGGCACCCCCTTGGACGCCGCCACTGAAGACGTTGGTTGTCCGCTCGTACGACACCGGAGATAGGTCCGCCGCACGCACATGGGTTACGCCGGCGTAGAACAGGCGTCGCCCGAGTGCGTCGAAGCGCGATCGGGCGGTGATCTGAATCTGTGACTCCCCTTCGACTTCGATGACCCGCCACCGAACTTCGGTATCGCCGCCTTCGGCGCCCTGCACGATCCACTGGTACTTGATGGGGGTTCCGTCTGAGTGTGGCAGCCGTATCTCTTTTTGCGGTTTTGGTTTAGCTGCTTTCTCCGTGTCCGTTGCGGTGGTTTTCGGCGGCTTCGCCGCCGGCGGTGCGTCGGCGACAGGGCGAGAGGCTGGCTGGTCGCCTGTCTGCTGGCTCTCTTGCGCCATGACCGGATTCGGGCAGGAGCACAGCACGGCGGCCAGGAACAGTGTCACAAACCCTCTGAAAATGTCGATTTCGCAACTGTCGAGCGCAGCGCGAGGCTGTCGCAACGGGATTCTGGAGCACATCATTCTTGGGAGCTGCAACCTTGTTCTAGGGAACATTTCGGGGCGAAACTCCGTCCATCTGGAGTGTGAGGCGCCGCAGGAGGGACCGCGAGGATCGCTGACACATGCAGTGAAGTCAAACGGATTCCCCCTGGCTTACGTAAAGAAACAATACGGATGAACGGTTTGCGCCATTCACCAGTACACTTTTTGGGGTGGCTTCCAACCCCCGTTGGGGGAATGCGCCACCTCGCGCCTCTCGGTGAGAGGCGCAATGGGAGAATTGTTCGACGCAGCTAGCTCGGCTTTATTGCCTGAACTCCAAAGAGAACGCGGGTTTGACCCGTTCTCTTACGTCTTCTTTGTGAGGGGTTCGCACACCACGCAGAGCCATCGCTGCCTTATTGGACCGTCGCTTGCAAGCGGCGGTGCCTCGGCAGCCTAGGGAACCCTCGGAGTCGGCTGCGGAGAGGGAAAGGATCTATTCATGCGGCGAGACCTGTCAATGGTCCGAAGGCTCGAGAAAATCGAGAAGGAGATGGGGTACTGCGAGATCAAGCTCGAGAAAGAGCAGCGTCTACGCACCCAATTGCACTTCCTCAAGCTCCACCGACGCGCTCTCGAAGAGTCTATGGAACGGTTTGTCGAACAACACGACGAGAACGTGGGAGGGCGCCTGCTGGGCGGCCTCGCCCTGTCCGAGGTCCAGCGACGGATCTCGATCGATCGCGACGAGGAGTGCGCTGAGAACCTACGGGAGATCTTCCGCGCAGTGGGGGCACTGCCGCTCCTGCGCGCTGAGCATACGATCTTGAGCCGTGAGCTCGACGAACTCGAGGAGAAGCTCCTGACGTTTCAGGCGTTTTCGGAGAAGAAACAACGGCTTGTCGCCGAGCGGCAAGAGGCACTGGTCTCGCTCGGTCAGGGGACGACCGAGAGCGTGCTGGCGATCTCAGAGGAGTTCGAGCAGATCGAGCAGCAGTGGAACATCCTGACCGAAGATCTGATGAACATCGACGAGGCGGTTTTCTACGTCTCGCGCTGCGTCGACTACTTGCAGTCCGGGCGGGAGTTCGTGCTGGCTTCTCGCAGTCAGTTCGCGATCGACCAATGGCTCCGCGATGGCTACCTGATCGACCTCTTCAAGCACTCATCGCTGGGTCGCGCCAAGGAGATGGTCGAGGGTGCCGATCGCAACTTGAAACTGGCACTCGTTGAGCTGGTTTGCTTGGAGGATCTGCTGATTGCGCCGGAGGACTTCGAGCACATCTTGCTGCCGTTCCTCGACGTGCTGTTCGATGATCTGTTCCAGCATGGCAAGCTGCGCGTGACGCTGGAGCTGCTCGAAGAGCGACTGGAACGCGCCGTACGCCTGCAGACCGAGTTGCAGGAGCGACGCGAAGCCGTGCTGACGCGGCAGCTGCAAGAAGAAGAGAGTCGCGGCAAGCTGTTTCAACAGATGGGCGACGAGCGCAAGAAACTCACGCTTGCCACGTAGGGAGTTAGCCGCGGGAGCGGCTCTCCTCGAGGTGTGAGTTGAACGCTTTCACGAGCAATGAGAAGTCGCGTCGCAGCTGCGCCACGAGTTCCGTTGCGTCGTGCTGTCGTCCGGCTGCCTTCGGGTTCTTTCCCAATGACTTCTGCAGCTTGTCCATCTTCGCGATCAGCTGCTCAGTCTGTGGCATGGCGGTGCCACTACTTTGGGGTAGCTCCTGGAGACGCTCGTCGAGGCGGTTCAACTTCTCCAGCACCTGGATCACATCGGCCGAGCTGCTGTCGCCGTCGCCGCGGTTGGCCAGCGCGTCTTTGACTTGGTCGAGCTGGAACTCCTCCGTCAGAAGCTTGCCAAACTCAGTTACGAGCTGTTGGGTCTTGTCACGCGACTCTTCCAGATGCGAGTTCAGTGTCAGCACGAGGTGCGAGAAGTCACGTTTGAGTTCGGTGAGCTGCTCGCCGGCAGTGTCTTGCGCCTTGCGGAGATCGGTCACGCCACTGAGTGCTTGGACAACCTCTTGCAGCGATTCCTCGGTGACCGGCTGCGCGCTTCGCAGTTCCGCTGCGATGCTCTCCTGAATGCCACTGAGATCCAGCACACTCAAGTCGAGGCTACTCATGTCGAGCGGTTCGACGGAGGCCGTCTGCTCGCCCATCGCTTGCAGTTGCTCCTCGATCCGCTGCAGTTGCGACTGCAGCGTGGTCGGCGTGACTTCGTTCTCATGGTCGAGGACCAATGGCGTTGCCAGCTTCTCGTCGAGGGCTTGCAGCTTCTCGAGAATGTGTTGGTGGGCTTCTGGATCGGCAGCTTCACCGCCGTGATTGGCGCCGAGCCCTTCTTCGAGCGAACGCTCGATCGACGCGAGGCCGTCGCGGAGCGACCGCTGGGTTGACCGGCTGATCGCATCCAGGTGGTCGCGAAGCTGCTCTTCGATACTCGAGAGATCCTGCGGAGCGTCTTGGTAGACGATCTCCTCAGTCTTCAAGTTGGGCTGGTTGTCGGCGGCACGCACGCTTTGGGAAGCAAGGTGCGCAGCGACCTGATCCATCGCCTGATCGACCCTACTGCGGATCTCGGCCGAGAGCCGGCTCTCCAAATCATCGAGCATCTCGTAAGAGTCCGAGGTCGTCGTCGCCGGGCGAACGGGGCGACCCGCGGAGGAGAAAGCACTGTTTTGACGCCGCATGTGATTCCTGCGGTTCGTCTCTTGGATCACCCTGAGCAGTTCGTTCGACATCGTTTCTCCGAAGTGAGCTGGGGCCTGTGTCGGCAGACCCTTGCCTTCTGCGACCGTCCGCCCTGAGCGCGGCGCCCGGCAGGCGCTGACGATGCCAACGGCTAGCGCTGACAACTCGGGGTCGAGTACCATGGTCGATGACCACCGGGACCACCCGGTGTCTCTAGCAAAAGTTAACGATGGGGCTGCGGTTTCGACAAACCGGGGCGGGGGGTGAGGGCAGCGATGGTTCCATGGGGCTTTGCGATCGGCTACGGAGTGGCGGCGTTACTGCTGGGCTCGGTGCCGTTTGCGTTGCTGTTGGGGCGGCTGCGCGGGATAGATATTCGGAAGGTCGGCAGTGGCAACGTTGGGGCCACGAACCTGGCCCGATCCGCGGGCTTGGGCTGGGGCGTCTTGGCCTTCGTCCTCGACGCCGGCAAGGGATTCCTGCCTGTCTGGGCGCTGCTCGCGGGTTGGGTTGCGATCGATGTCTCGTCGTTGTGGCTCGACGGGGCTTGGTATCCTGCGGCCGTTGGCTGCGCGGCGGTGCTGGGGCATTGCTTCTCGCCGTTTCTGAACCTGCGCGGGGGCAAGGGCGTGGCGACGACGGTCGGTGCGGTTGCGGCGCTGGATCCCGTCGTTACCGGTGGGCTATTGCTCGTCTGGGTCGCGACGCTGGCGCTGCTACGAAACGTGGGAGTCGCGTCATCGGTGGCAGCCACGGCCGGCGTGGGCGTAGGGGCATTCTTCTTGGCAATCGATGACAGGCGAGTGTTGGGATCGATCTTGATCCTGCTCGGCGGCGTGATCCTGGTGCGTCACCGCCGCAATATCCGTGACTTCCTTGGGCGGCGTATGGAGGCGAACCGATGAGAGTTCTCGTGCTTGGAGCAGGATCGTTCGGAACCTCATTGGCCTGCGTTCTGGCCAGTAACGGCATCGCCGTCGATCTCTGGTGTCGTAGCGACGAGCGCGCGGCCGACGTCGCTCGCGGGCGGCATTCGCTGCTGTCTGATCTAACCCTTCCGGCAGAGATCGCACCGGTTCGCACGGGCGCGTTGGGATCGAACTACGGCTTTGCGATCTCAGCCGTGCCCACGCAGCACCTGGCCGCAGTGCTGGACGCGCAGCAGAGCCAGCTGCCGACGTCGATTCCGTGGGTTTCAGCGTCGAAAGGGATCGAGATCGGTACGTCGCGGCTACCGTCTGGGATTCTGCGTGACGCTGGGATCGGCGACGTCGCGGTCCTTTCGGGGCCGAGCCATGCCGAGGAGGTCGTGCGTGGCGTGCCGACGGCCGTCGTGCTCGGGCATGGTGGGAGCGCCAAGGAGGGGCAGTGGTTGCAGGAGAACCTCTCTGGCGAGTCGTTCCGGGTGTACCTCAACAGTGACGTCGTGGGCGTGGAGCTGGGGGGAGCCCTCAAAAACGTCATCGCCCTCGGTGCCGGTATTGCCATCGGAATCGGATTCGGCGACAACACCGTTGCGGCGCTTGTAACCCGGGGCGCGGTCGAGCTGGCTCGGCTGGGGGAAGCTCTGGGTGGCAAATCTCGAACCTTTAGTGGGTTGTCGGGGATCGGGGATCTCGTCGTCACTTGTTGCAGCGAGCATTCCCGCAACCGCAGCTTAGGCGTCCGCATCGGAGCCGGTGAAGAGCCTCGCCAGGCACTGAGCGGTCTGCCTCACGTCGTCGAGGGGGTATACACATCGAAGGCGGTGGTCGATCTCGGCCAACGGGTAGCGGTCGAAATGCCGATCGCTGAGGAGGTCTACAAGATCCTCCACGAGGGGAAACCAGTGGATCAGGGGATCCGGGAACTCCTCGGACGTTCGCTCAAAGAAGAGTGAGCACGACTGAAGTGAAGTATGTGATAGGTGTGATCCCGGGGGAACGACTCCACCAGGTGACTCAGGCACTTGGTGCAGGGGAGATCTACCGGCTCACCGTCTCAGAAGTTGAAGTCGTTTCATCGGACGCGGGGGCTCTTCCCGGCGATGAAGAGCGACGCTTGCGCCTCGAAGTGGCTGTCAACGATGCGTTCTTGGAGCCCGCCTTAGCGGCGTTTCGCGCGGTGGATGATGCCAGCGGCGAGGTGTGGGTCAGCGTGCTTCCCGTGGACGAAGTAATCCGCATCCGGACCGAAGAAACGGGACCGGAAGCGATTTGAGACTTTCATTAAGGACAAGGATCAGAGGGTGATGACCCCCAAGACCCCCAAGGACGTTCTGGCTCTGTGTCAGGAGCGCGGCATTCGGATCGTGGACTTCCGTTTCATGGATTTTCCCGGTCTCTGGCAGCACTTTTCGATTCCGGTCGAAGGGCTCGATGAGTCCACCTTCGCCGAAGGATTGGGCTTCGACGGCTCTAGCATCCGTGGCTGGCGTGGGATCCAAGAGAGCGACATGCTCGTGGTGCCGGACCCGACGACGGCCGTCGTCGATCCGTTCGCGGAGATGCCGACGTTGATCTTGATCTGCAACATTCAAGATCCGGTGACGCGAGCACCGTACGAGCGCGATCCACGCAACATTGCCGAGAAGGCGGAGCAGTACTTGCGCGCCAGCGGTATCGGCGACACAGCCTACATTGGGCCCGAAGCCGAGTTCTTCATCTTCGACGACGTGCGCTTCGACCAGAACGCACAGTCGGGCTACTACTTCGTGGACTCGGTCGAGGGCATCTGGAATTCAGGGCGCGACGAAGGGCCCAACCTCGGCTACAAGCCGCGCTACAAGGAGGGGTACTTCCCGGTACCGCCGACCGACAAGTTCCAAGATCTGCGCAACGAGATGGTGCGTAACTTGATGGCTTGCGACATCGAGGTCGAATGCCAGCACCACGAAGTCGCGACCGCCGGCCAAGCCGAGATCGACATTCGTTTCGCGCCGCTCAAGAAGGTGGCTGACCAACTGCAGATGTTCAAGTACGTCGTCAAGAACACCGCTCATCAGCACGGCAAGACGGTCACGTTCATGCCGAAGCCGGTCTTCGGCGACAACGGCAGCGGGATGCACACACACTTGTCGTTCTGGAAGGACGGCACGAACGTGTTTGCCGGGGACGGCTACGCGGGGATGAGCGAGTCGGCACTGTTTGCGATCGGCGGTATCTTGCAGCACGCGCCGGCGTTGATTGCACTGACGAACCCGACCACGAACTCGTTCAAGCGCCTCGTACCCGGTTTCGAAGCACCGAACCGACTCGCCTACTCGTCGCGCAATCGTTCTGCGGCTGTCCGCATTCCGATGTACTCGCCGAGTCCGAAGAGTCGCCGCTTCGAGTTCCGTTGCCCGGATCCAAGCTGCAACCCGTACTTGGCCTTCTCGGCCCTGACCATGGCCGCGATCGACGGGATTCGCAACAAGATCGACCCTGGGCAGCCATTCGACAAGAACCTCTACGACTTGCCGCCGGAAGAGTTGAAGGATGTCCCGACGACCCCGGCGACGCTGGAAGTCGCACTGGATGCCTTGGAGCGCGATCACGAGTTCCTACTGGCAGGGGATGTGTTCACCCACGATGTGATCCAAACTTGGATCGAGTACAAGCGGGAGAACGAAGTGGACGCGATGCGTTTGCGCCCGCACCCTTATGAGTTCTTCATGTACTACGACATCTGATAACCGACGATATTCACCGACGGTATCTATCGACGATGTCTATCGACGATGTCTCGCGGCTCCGCGCTTGCGCCTGCAACAGGCCGTGAGCGCGGGGCCGTTTTGGTTCGGTTGTGCGTCAGGCAGAGGCGGCTCTTGAAGGGGTGCGCACCGTGAACGGTTCCGTACGCTTCGTCGAATTCCAGCGCGATCAGTTGGACGAGTTGATCGTGATGTGGCGTCGCAGCTTCGAGACGGCGCTCGACATCGTCGATCCACATCCGATCGCCGACCAGAAGGAGTACTTCGAAGAACGCCTGCTCGGAGCGTACGACGTGCGGGTCGCGTTGTCCGGCGAGCAGGTTGTGGGCTTCATCGCCGCTTCAGCGGCGGCGGTCGCGCAGCTGTACATCCACGTCGACTACCAGGGGCAAGGAATCGGTTCGCAACTGCTGGACTGGGCCAAGGCGCGTTCTGACGGCAGTTTGTGGTTGTACACCTTCGAGCGCAACCGTCGGGCACAACGCTTCTACGAGCAGCGTGGCTTTCGGGTCACGGCCCGCGGCTTCGAAGAGGACTGGCAACTCGAGGACATACGCTACGAATGGTCGCGCAGCAACGACGACACTACGGGCACAGCGTGAACGTCGTACAAGCCAACGTGTCGCTGGTCGGGTCGACGCCGCAGCTCGGGAACGGCGCGGCCGGTTGGGCTTCCGTCGCGAAGAGGTGTCCTAGCGCGTACACGGGATCAGTCACGTCGAGCAGACCGTCGTCGTTTGCGTCGCACGCGTCTGCGCAGTTGGGCGCCGTGCCCAAGGTCCCGAACACGAAGCCCAGTGCCGCGATCGCATCGGCGACGTTGAACGCTCCATCGTCGTTGCAGTCACCCCGCGAGAAGGCCGGAAGCACTTCGATCGAGCCATCGACCTTCGTCGGCAGGCGATAGACGCTACCGGTAATCAGCGCCGTCAAGATCGGAGGCGTGCCCAGGTTGTCGCACAATTCGAGACTACTGGTACCTGCGGCGATGCCCTCGTACGTAGCGACGTTCAGTTGGTGATTGTTGCCGGTGGGCAGCTGGCTGGTGGCCATGACATCTACGAGCACACCGACCGTGAAGCCGTTGCGATGGTCCGTGTTCGGGCCGTAGAAGCCAGGCAGGCCCCCGCCATTGACGAACTGGGTCGTCAGGCCCGGGTCGACCGCGATCAGGTTCACGATCAGCGGATCGTGGCAGACGCCGAACTGCCAGCCGTCTAGCGGCAAGCCTAGCGACGTGTCGAGAGTGATCTCTGCGGTCACCTGCTGGCCCAGCAGAATCTGGTGGTTCGATGCGCTGATCGTGTACTCCGGTCCCGCGACCTGGCCAGTTGCGGGCAGCCAAAGGAGAGGCACGGTGACGAGCGATAGGAGCAGGGTCTGGTGCAAGCGCATCGCAGGTCCTTTCACGGACAGTTGGTGTAGGTGTTACAGGTGAGGAGATCGGCGCTTGGATCGACGCCGCAGCTTGGAAACGGTGCCGCGGGACTGGCGCCCGACGAGAATAGGTGAACGAGGAGCGTGATCATGTCGGCGATGTTGAACGACCCGTCGTCATTCGTATCGCAAGCGTCGACGCACGGGGCGACTTGCCCCGTGCCTCCAAACAACACGTTGAGGCCAGAGACTGCATCGGCGACATTCAGCGTCCCGTCGTCGTTGCAGTCGCCCCGGACGAACCCGCCGAGTACGTTGATCTCACCGGGAGAGAATGTCGGCAGCCAATAGAGACCGCCAGAGATGACCGAGGTCAATACTGGTGGGCTATTGAGGTTGTCGCAAAAGTTGAGCCCCGTGCTCCCTGGTGCGTTCCCCTCGTAGACCGGCATGTCGAGTGGATAGTTGTTTCCCGGTGCCAATTGGTTGGTTGCCATGAGATCGATCAGGACGCCGACGGTGTAGCCGTTGCCGTGCATCTCCAAGCCGTAGAAGCCGGCCATGCCGCCACTGTTGACGGTCAGCGTCGTGAAGCCAGTGCCGACGGTTAGAAGAGTCGCGACCTGACTGTCGTGGCAGAGGCCGTACTGCCAACCGTCGATCGCAAGCCCCTGTGAAGTGTCGAGAGAAACTGTCACGGTGA
>JBCCHQ010000085.1:0-26254 GCA_039028735.1 Planctomycetota bacterium
CGACTTTGAACTGAACGTGCGCGGCGCAAACCCCGCGCCAAACCTCTTTCCTTGTTCCAATAGGACCATCCGTAGGTCCATGGGGCCTGCCGCTCCAAGACGTTCTTGGCGCGGACAAGGCACGAGTCGCGCGAACATTTGCGCCTTGCGGCGCAAACCCCGCGCCAAACCTCTTTCTTCCGTTCCAATCGGACCATCTGTAGGTCCATTGGGTCTCCGCTCCAAGACGTTCTTGGCGCGGACAACAGCACCGAGTCGCGCGAACGTTACCGCGCCTCGCGGCGGCGCAGCCTCCGTGCCAGTTCCTTCTTCTTGCAGCGTCCCCCGAAATCCCGCTACGTCGCCGTCAGGCGCCGTGCCAAAAACATGGAGCGGGTGATGGGAATCGAACCCACGTGACTAGCTTGGAAGGCTAGGGCTTTACCATTAAGCTACACCCGCTGCGATTCTAGGAACGCAGCCGCTGTCTCCCGTCTCGCAGAACCAACCCCAGAAATCGCAGATCGACCGCGTGCACATCACGGATTCTCCCCGCGACTTGCCTCGCAGCCGTCTGAAATCACCCCTTCGGGCAGCTTCGCGCGTTTACGGAAGCCACTAAAAGAAGCGTACTTAGGGTCAGACTCCAACGAGCCTGGAACCAGCGAAGGCGGTAAGGAAACCAATACCGCCAAGGTTTTGCAAGTTAAAAATACGGACGCGGTTGTGGCACAGCGGCCCGCCGACTGCAGCGACACCTGCCCCGAACCCCTACCCCACCGTGAACGGGCCCAGAAACTGCCCAATTCCAGGGCGATGTCTGCGAGCTTCGACAAACCACAGATGCCGCGTCTTTCGCACCGGACAAAGGACGCACAAACCGCCGGACCGTTGCCCCCGGACACGGTCGGCGGGAAGGAACGAAGCAAGGAAGTTCACGCCGCCCAACCGGGCAGGAGACAATGCGAAGGTGGAGAGCAACGGGACTGGGGACTGGGGACTGGGGAAAGGGAAAGGGAAAGAGAAAGGGCCTCGCAAGCAGGTCGCCAGCTCGCTCGAAGGCGACAGGCCCAGTAACGCTGAGCGTACCGAACAACTCGCTGTTCGCGCGTACGGCACGCTTCCACACCTGCGCCGTTTGGCGCCCGTTCGGACGATGATCTACAAGTGTGGACAGAGCTGACCGGCTCCTCGGGACAGCTGGCGCCTGCCAGGCGCAGTCGCAGACAAGACAGCCGCAGGGCTCAAGGCCGTCCGCGCGTCTTCGGGCCACAACTGGCCACATCAAGGCGTACCGCACGCTCCGGCGCCTGCGCCGTTTGGCGCCCGTTCGAACGATGACTCATCAGAGTGGACAGAGCCGATCGGCTCCTCGGGACAGCCGGCGCCTGCTAGGCGCAGGGCAAAATAAAATGGGCAGAACAGGATTCGAACCTGTGTAGCTTACGCAACGGGTTTACAGCCCGTCCCCTTTAACCACTCGGGCATCTGCCCATCGATCGTTTGACCTCTTCGATGGAAAGCTAGCGGTGGGAATCGAACCCACAACCGCCCGCTTACAAGGCGGGGGCTCTACCGTTGAGCTACGCTAGCATGGCTCTCTCAAGTCGAGCGCGGCGCATTATAGCTAGCCGGCATCGGGCCGCAAGGTCGAAAGCGCGGGTCGTGGACGGTGGCTCAGCGATGCTCGAGGAGCGCAACCGCCTGGCAACTGATCGCTTCACCGCGGCCGACCGGACCGAGCCCTTCTGATGTCTTGGCTTTGATGCCAACACAGTTGGCTGGGATCCCGAGGATCGAAGCCAAACTGGCTCGCAACTCTTCCCGGTGCGGGCTCAGCTTCGGCCGCTCCAACGCGACGACAATGTCGACGTTGACGAGACGGAAGCCGTGCTCGGCAGCAACTTTCAACGCAGCTGCGACAATTCGCCGCGAGTCGAGCCCGGCCAGGGTCGGGTCGTCGTCAGGAAAGAGATCACCAATATCGGTGCCGTGAGCGGCTCCCAACAGCGCGTCGGAGACCGCGTGCAAGACGACATCGGCGTCGGAGTGTCCGCGTGCGCCGAAGTCGGAAGGAATCGTCACTCCCCCCAAGATGAGAGGAAGGCCGGCCTCGAGACGGTGAAGATCCGTCCCCAGGCCGACCCGCAACGACCCCGGTCGATCCGGAGAAGTCATGCTTTCCCTCTTCGTCGCTAGAACTTGACTCGGGCCTCGATCCGCGAGGAGTTCACGTCATCACCGAGCCCGAGCGCGTCGGGATCGAACAACCCGCCGGTCGCGACCCGGAAGGTCAGGTACTCGGTGGCGAAGAAATCCACGACGATATCGAGTTCGTCGCCGATCTTGTCCTGCGTCGACGACGGGGCACCCAATGTGCCGTTGTTGTCCTGCAGCTCGAAGAATGCATACAACACTTCGACCCGCAACCGATCCCAGTCGGCTGGAGTGAAACCCCCGCGGACCTTGATCGCGCGGTAGTTGGTGTCAATGTCGAAGCCATAGTAGCCATCTTCGACGATCAGCGTGTCATTGTTGCCTTCGAGGGACACGAAGTTCTCATTGTTGCCGTCGGTAGTGTTGCTATCACCAGAGATCTCCCAATAGGAGACGTCAATGTAGGGCTGATAGACCGTATCGAGCATCGTGAAACGGGCCCCACCGAAGACAGCGAAAGCGTCTTCTTGGTCGATGTCGCCGGCGCTGCCGCTCATCTCCGCATAGCTGCCGAACTGGCCGTAGGCCTCGCCGTACAGCTTCAGGGCGCCATCCATCAACGTTGTCGAGCCACCACCACCCAACGTGAACAGGCGTGAATCGGCATCACTCTCGAGCACGTAGAGGCCCGCGCCAAGATTCCACGGCTGGTCCGTATCGGGACCGCTATCAGTCTGTAGCGTGGCACCGTCAAGGGTCATGTCGGTCGAACCGCGCAGCCCTTCACCAATCGTGAAGTAGAAGAGGTCCAAGTCGACGTCCCCAGCGTTGTAGCGCGTGAAGATCCCCGAGGCTTCTTGCGTGCCGACCATCCAGGAACTAGGGGCCGGCGGCGCACCGGTCGCTGAATCGAACGGGTTCTCCGAATGGCTGACATCGACGAAGAACGGGTTTCCAGTCCCAGCAAAGTCGTTGGAGAAGTCTTGGATGCCGACCTGCAACGTCAGATCTGGCGAGTCGAACGCGCCCTCCCAGCGGACGAAGACTTGCTCGACGTCCAAGACGCGACTCTCCGAGCCCGCGGTCGTTGTGTTGATACCGCCGGCGTCGCCCTGCTCTGAGTAAGGCGTTTCCAGCTGGACGACAGCCGTCACGCCCTCGCGCAGCTGCACGGTGAGATCCAGACTGATAATCGGATCGAGAAAGACATCGCCGCCTGAGGCGGTTGTCGGGGTCCCCGGGTCGAGCACTCCGCCCGCCAGCGCGGCCCTGAAAAACTGCTCGTTTCTCGCGACGAGGTTCAGGTCGATGGACCCGCCCACCGTGATACGAATTGCGCGCTCTGGGACGACGTCACCTACACTGCCCTGCGCGGCCGCCGGGGACGTTCCCACCAGCGCGAGCAAGCATCCTAGTACCAAGACATTCCGCACGGATTGCTCCTTCCCCCTGCTATCGGCACACGCCAACGCTGATCAGTCAACGCCTGGCGGATTCCATAACTGCGGAGTCTGGATCAAAGCGCACAGAGCGTCAAGTGTGAACCAAGCTCAGGAGCGGTTCGCAAGTAACGCCTCGATGAAGCCCAAGTCGAGTTGGTTGGTAAGCTTGGGATTGGGCTGCTCGCTGATGACGACGGCGACTTCCCCACCGACGGCTTCGACCAGCGCTGCGTCGTCGGTGGCGATGCCATCCCCTGCGGTCGAATGAGCGGATGCCAGTACCGCGCGCGGAAACACCTGAGGAGTCTGTGCCCCGACGAGGGGCCGGCGATCGACAGTCTCAACGATGGTCTTGTTCGCGCCGACTCGCTTGATCGTGTCGCTGACCGGTTGCGCGAGGATCGCGCCTCCTGAGGAGCTACGCGCGGCCGCAACGACCCGGTCCAGATCCCGCGGCGCCAGCAACGGACGGGCGGCATCGTGAACCGCGATCCAATCGCAGTCATTCCCTTGCGACAGCCCAGCCTGCACCGACGCGGTTCGGGTGGCGCCACCGGCGACGACGTGCCAGCTCGCAGCCGAGGCGCTCCACGCCCCGACCCAATCGCGCGCTGCCACAGCCATGTCGTCTGCGTGAACCACGATTGCCCCGCCAGCGAAACTCGGATGCTGCTCGAAGGTCGCGATCGACCAGGCAACCAGAGGTCGCCCGGCCAACTCGACGTGCGCCTTGCGCTGCCCCAACCCCAAACGGGTGCCATCACCGGCGGCAACGATGATAGCAAACAAACTTGCAGGCGGCTTCGTCAAGAGCTGGGCTCCTCGAGAGTGCCAACGCTTCGCGCAAAGAGGATGCGGCCCGCCTGCGTCGGGACCACCTGCCGCACTTCGACGTTGAGTCGCTGCCCCACCCGGTTGGCGGCGCCATCGATGACGACGAGAGTACCGTCTGCGAGATAGCCAACGCCCTGCTCGTCCTTCTCACCGCGCCGGGCAACCTCTACCTCGAACTGATCTCCAACGTCGTACTGAGGACGAATCGCTTGCAGCACCTGCGGCAAGAAGATGACCGCAACACCCTCAATGTCAGCGCGATCGGCAAGACGTTGGTCGCGGGTCAACACGCGCCCGACCTCGGATCGCGCGGTCTCCAACAGCCGCCCATCGACCGGAGCCCGCTCGTCGCCATCGAACGGCACGATCTCGACAAAGCGATCCGCAACGAGGTCGTGCAAGATCGACAGGCCGCGCGTACCGAGCTTGCGCTTACGTGCATCGCTCGAGTCAGCGAGGCGTTGGATCTCTGCGACCACGAAGGAAGGCACAACGAGGCGACTCTCGAAGAAGCCGGCACGGGCAAGCGGCGCCAAGTGCCCTTCGAGGACCACGCTCGTATCCACAAGGATCGGTCGCAGCCCCTTCACTTCCGGCCGAAACTCGACGTAGGGAATGATGAACTGAAAGCGATCCTGGGTTTGCAGCAGCAGGGTCACGCCGAAATAGCAAAACAACGTCGAGCACACGAGCTGCAATACAAAGTTCAGCTCCTCCGAGTCGGTGGCTTCCTCCAGCCCTGCACTCGCGTGCAGCACGATCACTTCGATGACTGGCGAGAAGAGCGCCGAGGCCGCGAAACCGATCAAGAGCCCGAACACGATGGCGGTGATCGTGCGTAACGAAGAGCGCGAGAACATCGACTCGACGAAGACGACCACACAGCCCAACGCGACGCTCACCGGGATAGCGATCCATGCGGACTCGTCGACCCGCTGCAGCAGCGATAATCCGATACCCACGCAGATCAGTAAGAAGATGCCGCGAATCACATAGAGTGTCAGCTTGTCGCCCACGTCAGACCGTCCCGCCATCAACAAAGGGTGAGAAGAGTCGCATGTGCTCCTGCTGACAGAAGCGATCCGTCATCCCGGCGACATAGTCACAGATGACCTCATCCAAAAGCTGCTCGCGCCCGGAAACACCGTCGGCCGGCACTCGCAGTCGATACTCGTCGGGCAACTGCGACGGCTCGCGTCGGTACTCCGCAAAGATCGCCGCGATGAACCGCTTGCCTTTCTCAGACATACGCTTCGTGAGGTAGTGCCGATACAGGCGTTCTCGCAAGAATGCCTGCAGGTCCGCCTTGCGTTGCGCCATCTCAGGGGAAAAGGCGATCAACGGTTCTGCATATTGCCGGACCTCGTCCACGGAGGACACCTCAGCGGCAACGAGACGCCGGCTGCTCTCAGCGACCAGATCGAGCACTTGCCCTCGAATCACCGCTGAGACGGTGCGAGCGATCAACTGCCTCTCATCGAGATCGCGGTACTTCACACGCACCGCATCCTCAGTCGTGCGCCACAGCTCGACGTCACGAAAGTCCTTCACGCACAGGTATCCGGAGCGAAGACCGTCGTCGATGTCGTGACTGTCGTACGCGAGAGAATCACCGATGTCGGCAAGTTGAGCCTCGAGCAACGGCTGCCAGTCAGGCTCGAAGCGCTGAAACGATGGATTGTTGTCCGGCCCGCAGTGCTTGACGATCGCCTCACGCACTTCCCATGATAGATTCAGCCCCGGAAAGCCGGGGTAGCGCTGCTCCAAGACCTCGACGACCCGCAGGCAATGGCGGTTGTGGTTGAAACCTCCCCACCGACGCATCAGTTCGTCCAACTGCTCTTCACCGGCGTGACCGAACGGCGCATGGCCCAGGTCGTGGCTCAATGCGATGGCCTCGACCAAGTCTTCGTTGAGCCGCAGTGCCCGCGCCACGCTGCGCGAGATCTGGGACACTTCCAACGTATGCGTCAGGCGCGTGCGATAGTGGTCGCCCTCGTGATTGACGAAGACCTGGGTCTTGTACTCGAGACGTCGAAAGGCGGTGCTGTGAATCACGCGGTCGCGGTCACGCTGAAACACGGTACGAAACGTGTCGTCGGATTCTGGGTGGTCACGCCCCCGACTGCGCCGAGACGGCATTGCATACGGCGCGAGCAGTTGCTCCTCACGTTGATGAGGATCGATGGGAACGGAACTCACTGAGACCTCTCCGGCGCGACGATCGCGCGCATCCTCGGCTTCCCCGCGGGCAGCACCAGGCCTTCACCGACACGCAAGGTCGACGCCGACAATCCTGGGTTCAATCGCCGCAGATGGGCGACGGTCGTGCCATAGCGCCGCGCGACTCCGTACAGCGTGTCGCCCCGCGCGACGAAGTGCAGACCTGGCTCGGCGACATGAAGGCCGATATCGGTGCCGGGTGCGACCGGTTCGTCGCTGGAACGAACTCGCACCGGCTTCTGCGGTGGCGCTGATGACCAAGTCGCTCGTTGCGGCCGCATGCAGCCGCAGCTTGCGAGAGTCACAGCGACAACAAGCACGCCAACGCTCCCGCGACAGCGGAATCGTAACTTCTGCATCTGACGTTTCCCTCTCGACGCGGCAAGCAGAGAATACGGCGTCGGCGATTTCTAAGCCACCCCCCTCTCCCACAACCAACACCCATAGCTGGCCTTAGGAAGGCCGAGAAAGTGAGCACGGTGCGCAGCTCCAGAAGCCTATGGCAACCAGCCGATAGATGAAGGCCTGTGCCCCTGTGATTCAGCACCGCCGCCCGCCTGCGGCTCCATTCGCCCATTGGAGAAGTCTAGACATGGAGAAGGCCCGCCAACCACGCGAGTGGCGTTTCGCGCCCCTACTCGTACTGGCGATCAGCGTCGCGTTCACCTGCTTCGCCGTCTACAACTCGTGGAGCCGGGACCGCGCGCAGCGTGACCTCTCGTTCGAGGAACAGAGTCGACGTTTCGTAGACGCACTGAACGACGGACTGCACGAACACGCCGGAATGCTGCAAGCGGGCCGCGGGCTGTTTGCCGCAACAACCAGCGTGACGCGCTCGGAGTGGGCCAGCTACGTCGATACTCTGATGATCGACAAGCGCTATCCGGCGGCCTACGGATTCGCGTATGTAGAGCACGTCAGCCACGGCAGCGAAGAATCCTTCTTGAGGCGCGTTCGCAACGATGGTGCCCCAGAGTTCGAAATCTACGATTCGTCGCACAAAGAGCGACCGGCTGCCGAGGACGGCTTCTATGTCGTCACCTACCACGAACCCGCAGCGAAGAACCGGCAGATCTGGGGGTTGGACCTAGGGCGTCGCCCGGATGCAAAACGCGCGCTCGAGCTTGGGTGTGAAGCCAACACGATCACGATGACGCCACCAACACGCCTCCGACGCAACTCCCAGGAGTGGGGGCTCTTGATGTTCGCACCGATCTACCAGGCTACCGCTCGCAGTGGGCAGCCGCGCAAGTGCGCCGGATGGATCGCCGTTCCGCTTGGCATCGAGCAGCTCATTGGGCCGATCCGTGCTCACGGCTACTCACAGCTCGCCGTTGAGCTGTACGACTCAGAGAGCTACGACTCACACGGCACGCTGTTGCCACAAAGCACAACGACGAAGCCATTCTTCGCAACGGGCGCCGGCGCCGTCTCCGATTCGACCTGGACCGATCAAGTGAGCTTTGGCGGCCGCAGCTGGACGATCAAGACGGCGCCGACGGCGGATCTTGCTGTTGCGTTTCCGTGGGGGCTCGCGATCTTGTGTCTGTCTGTCAGCATGCTCTTGTGGGTGATCACCTGGTCTCTGACGCACACACGTTCGCGCGCCCTGCAAATGGCAGCGGACATGACGGCGGCCCAACGCCGCGACCAGATGCTGCTGCAAAAAACGGGGTCGGTAGCACGGGTCGGCGGCTGGGAGCTCGACATCGCCACCGGTGTAGTCACCTGGACCGATCAGGTCCGCAAGATCCACGAGGTCCCCGATGACTTCGAACCCACGCTAGAGAGTGCGATCGCGTTCTATGCCCCGGAAGCACGGCACACAATCGAGCACGCTGTAGCTCGCGGTATCGCCGAGCGAGCACCCTGGGATCTCGAACTGCCGCTAGTTACGGCCCGCGGCAACCACATCTGGGTCCGGGCGATGGGCGAACCGAACTTCGACGGGGATCGCGCCGTCAGTCTTGCCGGCGCGTTTCAGGACGTTACAGAGCGCAAGCGCGCCGAGGCACGGTACGCAAGCAGCGAGAAGCGTCTGTCGCTCGCTCTGCGCGCAGCGCGGCAGGGGCTGTGGGACTGGGATCTCGAGACCGGACAGGTCTTCTTCAGTGACCTCTGGTTCGAAATGCTTGGCTACTACGCCAACGAATTGCCGATGACCAGCCGCACTTGGCGCCGGTTGATTCACCCCGATGACCTGCACGGCGCAATCGGCGCGCTGCGGCGCTACCTCTCTGGCGTTGGCGAGCGCTACCGCCAGGAGTACCGGATCAAGACGAAGGACGGCGGGTGGCGCTGGGTCCTGAACATCGGCGAAGCAACTGAACTGAAAGAAGGAAAGCCACGGCGTCTCGTCGGCGTGCATATCGATGTCGACGGGCAGAAGCGCTTTGAAGAAGAGCTGCGCCACGCCCGCGAGATCGCTGATTCTGCGAACCGATCCAAGAGCGAGTTCCTTGCCAACATGAGTCATGAGATCCGGACACCGATGACTGCGATCTTGGGATTTGCCGACGTCATGCTGGAGCCAAACCTGAACGAGAAGGAACGCGAGTCTCACATCCGGACGATCAAGCGTAACGGCGACCATTTGCTCGCGCTCCTCAACGACATCCTGGACCTGTCCAAGATCGACTCGGGGCGCCTGGAGGTCGAGCAGATACCCGTTTCGATTCCCGAGGTGCTCACCGACGTATCGTCGCTGCTAGAGGTTCGTGCCGCCGGCAAGGGCATTCAGCTGCTCACGAAGCTCGAGCACCCGTTCCCGGAGTTCATCGAGAGCGACCCCGTACGTTTGCGTCAAATCTTGATGAACCTGATCGGCAATGCAGTCAAGTTCACCGAGCAAGGAACGATCGTCGTCACTGCCTCGTGCCAGCAGCGCCAGGGGCAAAACTCCGTCTCGTTCGCGGTCAAAGACACCGGGGTCGGCATCTCGAAGGAAGCTCAGACTCGACTCTTCAACGACTTCACGCAAGCCGACACGTCGACGACTCGTCGCCACGGAGGCACCGGCCTGGGCCTGGCGATCTCGCGCCGACTGGCCCGCATTCTCGGCGGCGACATCGTGCTCGAGAGCGCGCCGGGCAAGGGATCAACTTTCACGGTCACAATCAACGCAGGCGATCTTTCCTTGGCGCGGATGCTGCCGGCCGACCTCACGCCGCAACACAAGAGCCCCTCGGCCTCGAGCAACACCAGCGCACTGCCATGTCCAGGCCGCGTGTTGTTGGCCGAGGACGGTCCCGACAATCAGCGCTTGATCTCGCACATCCTCAAGAAGGCAGGTGCCGAAGTGACCGTCGTGGGTAACGGCCAGGAGGCTGTCGACACGGCCCTCAGCGCACAGGCTGCAGGCGACCCCTTCGTTGTTGTCCTAATGGACATGCAAATGCCGGTCCTCGACGGATACGAGGCGACCCGGACGCTCCGCGATCGCGGCTACGAGCTGCCGATTGTCGCCCTGACCGCGCATGCGATGTCGGCCGACCGCGAGCGCTGCCTCAGCGCTGGATGCGACGAATTCTCGACAAAGCCGATCAACAAGAAGGCGTTGTTCTCAGCGATCGCCAGAGTGCGGATCGACAACGCAACGCCAGCCTAGCCACGAATCGCTGACCGCAACCGCGGAAGTCGTCCTGAAAGCACTCGCACTCAGGGCGGACCATGCTTCAATCAACGCTGCTTCATTCAATAGGCGGAAGTGAGGTTGGCGTATGCTGGGGAGTCCCGCGAGTTGGACGCATCACCGTATCACTGGTCGGCTGCGCATCGCCGCGGTCTTGATTGCGCTCGCCTGCTGCCTCCGCCCGGAAGCTGCATTGGCGACCCCTGGGCAGCTCCTGCTGACAGGCAACTTCCCTGGCGCCGCGCCGCAGGGCATTACGCACGACCCGACAGACAACACGTTTTGGGTCACGTCTCTGATCGACTCGCAGATTCAACACTTTGCCGCCGACCTGACACTCTTGGGATCGATTCCCAGCCCCTTCCCGCTCGGCGACTCCACCGGCATCGCGTACTACTCAGACTGCGATACGCTGTTGGTCGTCAATGGTGTCTCGTTCCAAGTCGTCGAGATCGACAAGACGGGTACTCCGGTGAGCGGCGGCATCGACTTGTTCTTGCCGCTGCAGCCGGTCGTGAATCCAGTACCTACGCGCTTCCTACGCGGGATGTCGTACTACAGTAACGGCAACGCTAGCCTCGGGTCGTTCTTTGTCGTCGAGACGGTGGGTGCGTTGATCTACGAGTTCGATCTCAACGGTGTCGAACTCCGCACGTTCGAGCATCCCGACGACCCCGACGGCTTTCCTGGCTCTGGCGCCGGCGTCGACGCCGGAGGCTTGGAGCTGGTTCTCGACAGCGGCGGCATCTTGACCGGCTTCGACTTGATTGGGACGAACGCCGGTTCGCCGGTGATTCGACGCCTGGACTCCAGTGGCGCGTACACTGGTTTGTCGATTCCACTCACCGCTGTCGGCGCTGGGTCAGGAGAGATCGGCGGCATCGCCCGAGCTCCCTATGTGGATCCAAACGGCGATCCCTTCGACGCAATCTATGGCACGACAGAGTCCAACGGATCGCTGTTCATTGTCGACGGCGAACCGCCGCCCCTGGCAGACATCATCGAAATCCACTGCACCTCGATCGGCACGACGATCACGTTGCAATGGACCACGACGCAAACGTACGACACAGTGCTCGTAGAGCGTAACGGTGAGGCATTGCAGATCCTCCCCGGCGACGCAACTCAGACTTTCGATGCGAACCTTGCCGACGGCGTCTACACATACTCCGTGTTCGCCCTGGACGGCACTCTTGTCACTCCACGCGTCGAATGCACTGGCGTCATCGGAGCCGGGCAAGTGCAAGCGGCTCGCAACCTCAGCACCACTGTGACACCCGCTTCTTCTCTGTACTACGACCTGACCGAGGACAGCGCTGGCAACTTATGGGCCACGGGGTCGACCAACATCGTGCACGGATTCAACAAGGACCTGTCACACCTCGGTGGGTTCCCCCTACAGTTCGTAACGGTAGCCGATGCACCAGCCGGCATCGCGTTTCGCGCCAGCACGGGGTCCTTCCTGGTTGCCAACGCTGCCGACAACACCGTGCACGAGGTTGACTTCACGGGGACCTCGATCAGCACTCCCATCACGTTGCAACTGCCAACGTTTCCCGGCGACGAACCAGAGATCGCCGGAATGACGTTCGATCCGACCGGCAATGCTGGCCTTGGATCCCTATGGATCGTCGAGATGGCTCGCTCCCTGATCTACGAAGTCGCTCTCGATGGAAGCGTCCTCCATTCGTTCGACCATCCAGAGGAAGCGTTCGAGCCCACACCTGACGGTGCGCACTTCGACAACTACGCCTTCGGCATCAGCGGCGTTCCTGAAGTCGGTGCCGGCCACGACCAGCTAGATCTTCCTGGCGGCAACGTGTTCGAGAAGTTCATGAAGAGGACAACCCGTGTGGCCAGCGCCAATGGAGACCCATCTGGTTTCGTACTCCCCGTCGCTGACATGGGCAACTACAACACGTTCCGGCTCTTCAGCCAGCACAACTCGAGCTACCTTGGCAACCCGGTCGCCTTCTTCATCGGGATCCGATTCGGGCAGAGCTATCTGTTCCGCGTCAAGCGTGATCTACCGCCACTACTGGCACCGTCGTTTCTGCGCTGCCGCCAAACCGGACTCGTCGATGAAGTCGAGTGCACTTTCCTCAACCACGGCCCCTATGACGCCATCGAAGTACGCCGCGACGGCACGCTGGTCGCAACGCTGCCGGGTACCGCAACCAGCTACATCGACACCGCTCCGCCCGCTGGCCTGCGCAGCTACTCATTCATCGCGCAGCTCGCGGGACAGGATGCCGAGCCCCAGGTGTGTTCCGTGCGTGTGGGTCCCGGAGCGGTGTTGAAGCGCACGCTGAGCTGGCCAGTCATCAGCCCCTATCAAATGGCCCGCAACCCACTGGACGGCTCGTTCCTGATAACGACGAACGTGCCTGCCACCGTCGATTCGATCTATGTCTTCGACTCAGCGCTGGACTTCGTCGGCACGCTCCCCAGCACCGCGGTCCATCCAAATCAAGTAGCCGCGATTGCCGTCCGCCCAACAGGCGGCTCGTTCGAGATCTATTCGATCCTTTGGGAGCAGCAGGGTCAAAGCACCGGGCCGCAACAGTTCTTCCTCACGGTGCAGGATGCTACTGGCGCAACATTGCAAGGACCGACGCTGATCAACATCCCCGGTCCACCGCCGGCGACGGCCATCACGTACCCGACCGGGCTCACGCACGATCCCGTGACCGATACCCTTTGGTTCCTCGAACGCAACACCGACACGCTGCTAAACATCGACATCGCCGGCAATGTGATTCAGTCCGCGCAACACCCAGCCCCCCCCGCGCAAGACTTCGTCTTCAACTTGGGCCTGACGCTGGACGCCAGCCGCAACGCCTTCACGGCAACGACGTCTGGTTTCGCTGACTTGCTGGTGACCAAGACCGTCGGCTTCACCCTCACCGGCGACTTGATCGGCGAAGAAATCCCGCTGGATGCCGCCGCGATCAACCCGCTGCACGGCCTAGCCCGCGGCGACAGCCGCTTGTGGGTCAGCGGCTCTACAGGAGTCGTCAGTCAGCTCCTCGAACTCAAAGCTGCCGATCCCGTTCCCGCTCTGGCCGACCTTACGTGTACCGAAACCGCTCCGAATCAGGTTCTCCTTTCTTGGGCGGAACCCACCCCACCACCGTTTGTCGAGATTCGACGCGGCGGAGTAACGATTGCAACAGTTCCCGGTGGCACGCTCAGCTTCCTCGACAGCGGCGTTGGGGCGGGCCCACGTGCCTACACAGTCAGCGCCTTGGATGGCACGCAACTCAGCTCTCCCGCGGCCTGCTCGCTGGTCGTTGCCGGATCAGCAACGCCGTTCGTGCGCGGAGATGCGTCCGGCGACAACAACATCGATATCGGCGATGCTGTCTTCATCCTGACCTTCCTGTTCAACAACGGCACGACGCCACCATGCCTCGATGCCGCAGACGTGGGAGATGATGGCAGCGTGAACATCGGCGACGCGATCTACTTGTTGACGTTCTTGTTCTCCAGTGGCCCACAACCGCCGCTGCCGTATCCGGCGCCGGGTGGTGACCCGACGCCGGATCCGCTGAACTGTTAGTCAACTACCAATCGACCATGACGATTTGCACTTCGCGCTGGTCCGATCCAATGCGAATACTCTGGTCGAGGTGAGTGAGGACTTCGCTATCTTTCGGCAGGCCCACGAAACGAGCGACACCGGCTGCGTCGGTAGGAGAGTCGAACGTCCAGATCGGGCCATCGGCTGCCAGCCACCCGCACGGAGTCAGACTGACTGCGTCGTGCGCCAACGGACGCGGATCGCCGTCGCTGACTGCGACGACGGCTCGGACCGCCAACCTCCGACCTTCGCTGAAGTAGACTTCGACGGTTGGGTCACGCGGCACCTGGAACGTTCGTTCGGCAACCCAGTTCTCGGCTCCTTCCAAGTCAAACGGTGAGTTCGAGTGCGCGAGTAGCTCCCACTCTCCTGCCTCCAAGTCACGCGCGAATACGATGTTGCTAGCTACTGCCACGTCAGGACGGGACATCTGGATCTCCTGGACTCGACCACTCTCGACGTGGCGCAAGAAAGCCTTACCCCAGAACGGACGGTGTCCCGGGTAGTGAAACACCAGGCGTGTGCGCTGCGTGCGATGCACCGTGAACGGGAGATCCAAATGGCCAGGCAGCGTTGTTTGTCGCAACCGCTGGGGCGGACGTATCTCGACGCCAGCGAAGGTTGGGTGTGACTGCCAGTCGAGGTCAGGACGGGCCTGCAGCCGAATGCGCTGACCTGACAGCCCGTGCAATACGAATGGGACCCCAACTCTCAAGCGCTGGACATCGACAACGCCGCGGCCAATGTCCTCTCGATGCCATTCATCGAATACCTCCAGGAGCGCGGTCTCGGGCGGGTCCGGATACAGAGTCGCTGGCTCGACAACACGCCCGGCTTCCGTGAAGACGACCTTTCCGGCAATCGTCGACGCCTCCGGCGTGCGTCCAGGCAACGTCGGCACAAGCCCGAAGTCGCTACGAGCTGCGCTTGCAAATAGCGTCGCGGTGGCAAAGAAGCAGCGCTGCAGCCGTACTCCGTCGTCGATGCGATAAGCACAACGCACCCGCAGCCAGCGCCCAACCGGGACGTCCGGGAACTCGAACCGACCATCCCAGACCTCCAACGCAGCGGGGTCTGGATAGAACTCGCCGAGCTTGCGCGGACGCTCGCAGTCCACAAGACCGTCATCGTTGCGATCGACGTGCTGCAGCTCGTGGAGGACCACTTTCGCCCAGGCCACCGATCCCGGCTGCAATGCCACCTGCCCGCGCGCAACGGAACCACGAAACACACGCGCCTCAAACAACACATCCTGTTGCGCGGAAACGAAGAACTCTCCAGAGAGCCCCGCCGGCGCGGCCGGACGGTTGTTCAGCAACAGCGCGCCACTTTCATCGATCGTGACGTCACCACCCTCGTCCTCGTGCGGTGGTTCCAGAAGAGAAACCTCCGCAACGTCTACGCCGTAGCGATAGCCCCAAGCCTCGGGCAACTGCGGGAAGTCGACGAGCCCCTCGGCATCAGACATCGCGCGCAGCTCCACGCCAGTCAGCGCGCCCGCCGGTAACGTCGATTCGCGCTCCAGCAATGCAGCCGGAATCGCCAACTCCTCGACCCAGCGCGGACCCAGCGCAGGGCCCGCGAACGGCGGCACTACGTGCACGTGGACACCGGCCAAGGGCTCGCCGCGGGCATCCACGACGCGCACCTGCAACCAACCTCGTGGCACGATGGGTGAACTGTCTTCGGGGAGCGTCTCTGTGTTCGCAGCTGCTGGTCTCGTAGTGGCCGGGCCAGTCACCGTCGCGCGACTCGCAGCCAGATGCGACACGGCAGCGGGCTCGACCGTCGGCTTGGGCAAGTCACGGTCGTCATCGAGCGGGTCCCCACCCAACAACAAGACCAAACTGCACAGCAGCAACAACAGCACAACCACGCTGATTCGTACGAGGAGCTGGCCCGACCTCCTGCCAGAAACGGTGCCTAACAGCCGCATGAGAGCTTGGCCTTCAGGCGGAACCACGCGTAGAAGCACATGCGCGCGTGCCCGGTCCGTAGGTAGAGCCAGTTGCCATTGGCTTCCATGCGCCCATTGAACGTACCTACTTGGTTGAACGTCCATTCGTCGTTGCAGGCCTTCTTGCGCTTGACCCCAAGATCGAACGGAATTGCCGGATGATCGCCCAACCCGAACACGCTGGGGATCTGGACCGACACGGTGGCTCCATGAGGCCCTGGCACGCTCAGACCGATAGGACCACCACTCGACCGCGTCGTGGCGGCGGTAGTCACTTCTCCCTTCCATGGGAGGTGGCCGAGAATGTTCGATTCAAAGCGCAGCTGCAGATAGCCGTGCGCTTGCGCAGCGTGCCCGAGCATCGTGACAGACCCCTTGCCGCGCCCCTGCAGGGTCAACTTGATGCTGCCCCCCGCCGTGCCGTTGTTGGGTAGGTTGTGCCACTCCTCGCTGTGACTGCCGGTCTGCGACACGCTGACGCTGCGGCTGCCGCCCACGGAGTCGTCGAACACATAGCCCGTCAGCCGTGTGGTGAACGCATTCGTGGAGCCCAAGAGGAAGCTGTCGCTCGCCCGCGCAAACTCAGAGACTTCGGTTATGTCGACGCTGTACTGCAGCCAGCAGTTGTCGTCGTAGCCAATCGTCGTCGCGGGGTTCGGCCGCGGACAATTCGCAAACAACGAACACGGCGAGGTAGCTAGCAAGCCAGCGGCAAGAAAGAGCAGCAAGTATCGGTGGGAAAAGTACAACACGAGACAACCTTCACTTTCCGATAGGACATCGGAGAAGCGTCTCGCCAGGTCAAAGCATAGTATCGGCCACGGTCGCTTCCGCAATCACTTCTGGTCGCTTCCGCGAGCGGCGGCCACAACACTTGCGGCATCGAGCGGGCGCGAGGGGCGCAAACCGATGGCTTGATCGACGAGTTCCGGCGTTCCCGCCTCGCGATACGCAGATCCAACGGTACAGAGGTTGATGAAAGCACCGCCACGCAGGATACGGTCGCCCGCGTCGGTCCCATCACGCCGTCCGTTTCCGGACGCTACCGGCAACATGTAGAGTCCGTAGCCGTCTTCGCACCACTCCCAGACGTTGCCATGCGTATCGTGCAGCCCCCAGGGGTTCGCCGCAAACGTCCCGACGGGAGCGTGCGCACCCCAGCCGTCCGGCCACGGCTCGAAGCCCCAAGGAGGGCAACCGGGCTGATCGCGAGTCCACGCATCGGCAAAGTTCCCCCCGTTCTGCTTCGGGCAATCGGCACGCTCGGCCCCGAACCAGAAACGCGTCGTCGTGCCGGCGCGCGTCGAATACTCCCACTGCGCCTCTGTCGGAAGCCGCAACCCAAGACGGCGTAGCTGCTTCTTGCACTGCTTCCAGCTGACATGCTCCACCGGGTGGGCGAGCGTATGCTCCTTGCCAAACACACTCTTTCCAGCGTGGTAATAGCTCGGGTTCTCGCCCGACACGCGCAGCCACTGCCCCTGCGTGAGCTCGTACTTCGATTGAAAGAACGCGTCGAGCGTTACCTCGTGAACCGGCGATTGATCAGGGCGTGCTTCCTTGCAGTAGCCAGGCTTGCCCTCGTCGTCTTGCTGCTGTCCCATCAGAAACTTGCCAGCCGGGACCAGCACCAAGACGACACCTGTCTCCTCGGTAACCTCCCAGCCGTCGTCGCGTGGCTGCGGACGGGTCCCGCTTTGGACGTGCCAGAACTCCCACAACCCCGACTCGCCATCGCGCCGCAACGGTACGAGCCCCATCTGCGGCCGCAGCAGCTGGCCTCCGTAAATCGGCAACTGCGCTACATCGCGCACCGCCGTCGCCCAGGCAGCGGCCACCTCCGGCCCCGTGATGGAGCGTTCTTCGATCGTCTGGGCGAATTCGAGACGCCGCTCGACGTCGGCGATCGTGCCGTCGGTGGGATCAGAAAACGAACGCAGCTCGGAAACCAGTGTCATCAGCGCATCGTGCTGCCACTGAATTTCCGCATCCGGAAAGCGCCAAGTGCGGCGCTCGGCAACACTCTCTTCGAGCTTCGCAATCTGCGCCGCCACAGCCGTACGCTCCTCGGCAGCATCCGGACCTTGCTCCTGCAAGTACTTGTTGTAAGCCCGCGCTCGCGCCAGCTCTGACTGCGCCGGGTGCGTATCGCGGTCAGTCGTGCGCTGCTCTTCGTCGTACGGTAGTGCTTGCCCGCGCAGTCGCTCGAGGGTGGCTTCGTGCCACGGCAGCCGCCCAGCGAGCGGGCGAGCCAACTTGTCGAGCCAATCCTGCAGCGCCTCGATCTTGTCAGGGTGCGATGGCCACAGCTTTTCGGCGGCTTCGCGATACTCCTGCAGGCGTTTGATGTCGGCCAAGCGCACGATCTCGCGCCGCGCGTCTTCTGCTTTGCGATACTCGCGGTAGATACCGACCAGTCCCAAACCCAAGGCCAGGAAGATCAACGCCGTCGACAACACACCGGTGCGGTGGCGCTTTACGAACTTGCGCGCCACATACACGCGGCTGGGTGGACGCGCCACAACAGCTTCGTCACCCAAGTAGCGCGTGACGTCAGCAGCCAGCTCTGAAGCCGAGTCGTAGCGACGATCGCGTTCCTTTGCGATCGCTTTCATGATGATCCAATCGAGCTCCCCGCGTAGCGAACGCGCCAGAGTGCGCAGATCCGTCCGTCGACTCTGCGCCACGCGATCGGGAGCGTCCGATGCGCTGCCCGCGGCACTTGCGGCGGGGCCCCCTGACTCTGCGCGCGCCCCGGCCGTGCTCACCCGCGTGCTGGGTCGCGGTGGATCGACCTCCCGAATGATCTGTTGGATCCGTGCATAGCCCTCCGATCGCAGCATCTTCGGGTCGAACGGCAAGGCACCTGTCAGGAGTTCGTACAACAGCACACCCAGCGAGTAGACGTCTGTGCGCGTGTCGATGTCGAGCCCCGTCATCTCAGCTTGCTCGGGGCTCATGTACTCTGGCGTCCCGAGCATCTGCCCAGCTTCGGTGAACAGCGTCTGATCCGTCAGCTGTTGTGCAGTGGCCTTGGCCACGCCGAAATCAATGATCTTCGGTGCCGGCACGCCGTCTTGCAGAGTGACCAGAATGTTCGAGGGCTTGAGGTCGCGGTGAATGATCCCCTTCTGGTGCGCGTGTTGCACGGTGACACAGACGCTCCTAAAGAGATCGAGTCGCTGCCGCGTATCCAGCCGCTCCCTGTCGCAGTAGTCGTTGATCGGGACCCCGGGCACATACTCCATGACAAAGTACGGGCGACCTCGTTCGGTCGCCCCAGCGTCGTAGATACGAGCGATCCCCGGGTGGTCCAGAATGTTGAGTGCGCCGTACTCGGCGTTGAAGCGGGCCAGCACCTGCTTCGTGTCCATCCCGGCTTTGATCACTTTCAGCGCGACCTTGCGCTGAAGCGGCTGCTGTTGCTCAGCAGCGTAGACGGTACCCATCCCCCCTTCCCCCAGTACCCCCAGGATTCGATATGGGCCCACCTCTGCCAGCGGCTCTTCAGTTGCTAGCGGTTCGATGAACTGAGCATCGGCGTCCTGATGCGCGTGCAGGATCGAGACGACTTCGTCGCGCAGCGTCGTGTCGGTGCCGCACTGTGAATCGAGAAACAGATCGCGGGCCTCTTCTGGCAGACGCCGCGCTTCCTCGAAGATCTCTTGCAGCCGTTGCCAGCGATCGGCGGGGTTCATCGGTCACCCTTGCGGATCTCGCGATGCAACCAACCTCGCGTGAACTCCCACTCACGATCGATCGTCGACGTCGAAAGCTCCAGCAGCTCGGCAACCTCCCTCAGCTTCAAACCACCGAAGAAGCGCAACTCGACGATGCGACTCTTGCGGGCGTCGAACTCGGCCAGCTTGTTGAGCGCTTCGTCGAGGGCTTCCAGGTTCACGGCACGCTCTTCGAACTGCACCAACGTATCGCCCAGTGCAACGCGGTCGTGGTCGCCACCCCGCTTCTTGGCGCGATGCCGGCGCGCATGGCTCACCAAAACGTTGCGCATCACAGACGACGCCCAGGCGAGAAAGTGTTTGCGGTTCTCCCACTCCAGCGGGTCATCGCGCTCGATCAGCTTGAGGTACGCCTCGTGGACGAGCGCCGTCGGTTGCAGCGTGTGATCGCGCCGCTCGTTGCGGAGATGGGACTCGGCCAGACGGCGCAACTCCGCATACAGGTGCGGCACCAGCTCATCGGCCGCGCGATCGTTGCCGTCCCGAAGGGCCGCGACCACCCGCGTAAACTCGAGGCGGGAAGGTGTTTCCATAGCACCACTTAGGAAGTTCCCAGAAAAACACCGGGGTCAAAGACGCCTGCTTGGCGCTGGTCCCAGTTGAGCGCGCAGCAGTGTGCACGCTCGGGCAGTTTAGCCCTGGGAGAGGGACGATCGCAAGTCGCGGTCCTCCTACCACCTTCGAACGCGACTCGAGAGTCGCCGTCTCTACAACGTCAGGAGGATGTTATGCGGAGTTTCACGTCTCGTGCCGCCATGTTGGTTCTCACCGGAATGCTGATCGCGGCGGGCGCCGCCGGCTGCAAGGAAGACAGTGACGATGCCGTTGCTGCAATCCCGTCGGCCAGTCCACAGACGCTCAATGGTACTTGGGGCGTTACCGTGGCTCATAACACCCAGAATGCGGGCAACGCGTTCCTCGGCAACGTCGACCACGGCGACTGCGGCGAGGGCTACTTCGAAACCAACCATGTCTTCGGCATCGTGCAGCTGAGCGCGACGCTGTTTCAGATCGTCCCTTGGGAAGGTACGCCGATCAACGCGACTCTGGTTGGGGATCGCCTGTCATTCGACCTACCCCTTGCGGATGGGCTGGGCGTAACGACGTCGCATGTCGAGTTGACGTTCATCTCGACGGACGGCGATCAGTACAGCGCGTTCAGCGGCGAGTTCAGCTATACGTACAACGAAGACGGCTGGGGCACCTGCAGCGGCACGGATTCTTGGGACGGCGTCAAGGCGTCCGGCGACTATGCTGGCCTGTGGGGACTCGAGATCGTCGCGGGCGCTACTGATTGCGTCAACGAACTGCCGATCCAGTCCGTCATGTTCGACAACTTCCCGCTAGGCGACAACGGCGAGTCGTTGCTCATCACCGTTCCCGGCAGTGACGAGTTGATCGAAGCAATGGTCGTCGGCGACCAAGCAATGATCAACCACACCTACACCGACGAAGGTGACCGTTTCATCGGCGGGGACGAAGTGACCGTGACACTGACGGGGCAGCTGACGATCGCGCCAGACGGCAACACGATCGGCGGTCTCGACGGCGCCAACGCGATCACCGTGGACGTGATCAGCGGCGAAGATGCCTGCAGTGGAGAGATCAACCTCCTGTTCACGCGCTGATCACTGCACCCAGCGCGAGTTGATCGCCTTTGCGCTGCTGCTAGCGGCCACTACGTGCCACTTCGCTACGGTAGCTCCTGGGCAACCCAACGGCCCCGAGGCATCTTGCCTCGGGGTCGTTTTCTTGTTCTTCGTGCGGGAGACAACGGTAGCGGCCGGGCTTTCTCGGAAGATCGCGCTTCCCCCTCCTCGCGGCTGGGCTGGTAGGCAACCTCAAGTCGTCGCTGACTCCCCTCCGATATCAGAAGAGTGGCCCAACCGGAGGACAGCCCTTGCCAACCATGTACGAACCCCCCGCGGAAGAACCGTCGCCCGACAATCGCTCGCGGCCCAAGTCGACACCCAGTCAGATCCCAGGTTGGACCTGGGCTTTCGTCGCTGCCTGCATCGCGATTCCGATCGTCGCCTTGGGCGGCCTGATCCCTGGCGCTCTTGGGGGTGGTGGCGCTGCCGCTTGCGTTGCCATCGCACGATTGACGAAACCAGCCTGGCAACGAGCGACGTTGTGCACGGCGGTCACGGCAAGTTGCTGGGGACTCTTTGGAGCTTTGATCGTCTTTGTTGCAGGGCTCAACAGCCCCGACACCGCACGCGCGAGCCAATGGGAGTCACCGAGCTACGACGAAGAGTGGCAAGCAGAAGACGAGCTTGGCAGTGCTGATTCAGCGAGTAGCGAGCAGCGACCGCCCCGGCGCAAGGCGCCCAAGCCCCGGCGCACAGACCTCAGCGACGAAGACACACGCCGTGAGATCTACGGGCTAGCGACGCGGATGCTTCCGAAGATCGCAGCGACCAAGGAGAAGCTCGAGGAGCGGCGCGCCGAAGGGCGCTCGACCGACTTCTTCAAGCACCGCATCGAGCACCTAGAGGAGATGCGAACCAAGCAGCAGGCGTTTGCCCTGAAGTTCTACGACATCACTCGTAGAGAACTCGATGCCATCATCGAAGAAGGGGACGCCCAGGAGTGGCCGCAGAAGTAGCTGCGGACCACCCGCGTACGCTGGCTCGTCGGACACTTACCTGATCGGCGCATACTGACCGCGGTGCTCCTTGGCCAGCTGCTTCAAGAACTCGACCATGCGTGTACCGCCGCCCGTCGACTGCCCTGCCCTCTCGTCGCCGGGAGGGTAGATCCCGCGCCCTTCGAAGCCGAGCGTATAGATCTTGAGTCGCCGTAGCTTGTTGAGCTTGCGGACTTGCTCGATGATCTGCGGAATCAGAATGCGCGATCCGACTTCTTTACTGTGATACGGGGCGCCATCGGTCAGCAAGATGATCGTATCGACGTTGCGGTCTGAGAACGCTTGGTCGAACGCGACATCTGTGTGCGTCTGCCCCCCCGCCTTCAGTCCCTCGGCAAAATTCGTTGCCCGCTTCTTCCACTTCTTACTCGCAGGTACCAATCCCTTGCTGCTGAAGACCTGAAACTTGTCGTCGTACGAGATGATATTGAAGCGCGCATCGCCGGGAAGCTTCTGCACGGCGGCAGCCAGTTGGGTTCGCGCTCGATAGATCCGCTGTCGGATTCGCCAGTCGCTACCCGTGCCTCCAGCCTCTTCCTGCAGCGGATCGAACGCTCGCATGGAACCCGACGTATCAATCAAGAAGAGCACTTTGCGACTGACAATCTCAACTCCGAAGAAGCGCGGCACGTCTCTGTCAGGATCAGGCTTGCGGCGGATGACGCCAGTCGCCCCTTCTTCGACCTTGTTGGGATCGAAGGACGCGCCGTTGACCTTCCACCAGCTGTCCCAGTCTTCGATCGCTTCGAAGTCATGCCCTGTGATCGCGATCAAAGCTTGGCGGACGGCGTAGGCTAGCTGCGATCGCTCCCCCTGCAACTCGCGTAGTTCGTCGATCAGCAACGGCACGGCTGCCTTCGAACGCCGCTTGCGCAAGCCGGAGACGGCTTTCCCCTGCACAGCCTGATCCCGATGCCGCAACCCGTCGAACAGCCACTTCTCGGAAATGCTCCCGCGCCAGTCTTCAGCGACGATGAACACGGTGCCGACGACCAGCAAGTCGGGCTGCTTCTTCCCGAGCAGACTCTCGACCGAGGCGTTGAGGCGCTCCTCGCCAAGGCGACGCAAAGCCGCGAGCACGACGTCGGCCACTTCAGCATCCGGCAGGAACGGCAACACCCGTAAGATCGCATCGGCAGCCTCGGCGTGATCGCTACGCCCCAGATCCCGAATCGCGTCTCGGGCGACGGCAGTGTCCTTCTGCTGCACCGCCCGCCCCAACTTGCGCCGCAAGTCGTCGAACTCCCCAGCAAGGAGCGGCGTTGCGGAACCCATCGACAGCACGACGACTATCAAGAGACGCAAGAAACGGTATGAGTGACTCATGCTGTTCATTCCATCGGTGAGGCCGCCGAGCAAAGAGGGACTCAGTCAGCGCGGGGTAAGAGAACTGGGTCGACACAGGCTGGGTAGTCATCGGGGCCCACGCAGAATGGGCCAAGACTGGACCTACCGTATGGCTGGAAGGAACCTCGAGCAAGCGATTGGAGCCATACCCAAGGGTTGACCCAGCGCCCAGAAACAGGTAACCTACAAGTTACCTATGAAAGAACAGGCTCTCGACCAACTATTGGCGGCGCTGTCGCATACCGCCCGGCGAAGGATCCTGGACCTCGTGATGGAGGCTCCAGGGATCAGCGTGAAAGCGCTGACCACGCACTTCGACGTGAGTCGCATCCAGGTCCTCAAACACCTGGATGCACTGGAGACGGTGGACCTGATCCTCTCCAAGAAGGAGGGCCGCACGCGCCATCTGTTCTTCAACCCGATCCCGATTCAACAGCTCCACGACCGCTGGACCACGAAGTACAGCGCGTTCTGGTCGGAGCGAATGGTCGACATCAAATCTCGTGTCGAGGGTCGCATTCGTGAGCAAGAGGAGAAGAAGAGTGGCTGATCCCAAGTCGTCACTGCCGAAGCCGGCGATGTTCCGGGTCCTGATTCAGGGCACTGTGGAGCAGGTCTGGAACGAGATCACGAAGACCGACGAACCGATCGCGGCGTTCTTCAATTCACGCATGGACGTCGGTCAACTGAAGGCCGGTTCGAAGCTGGCAATGCGTACGCCCGATGGCAAGTACACCGGTGTGGTCGGCAAAGTGCTGGAGGTCATTCCTCACAAGCGCTTCAGCCACACGTTCCGCTTCACGAACTTCGACGACCCCGAATGCGTCGTCATCTACGACCTGGAGCCGCGCGGGGACGAAGTTCAGTTCACTCTGACGATCGAGTCGCTGCCAACCGGGACCAAGTCAGCCAAGCAGATGCTGCAAGGCGGCACGATGATCGTCAACACGCTGAAGGCAGTCGTGGAAACCGGCAAGCCAACCTTGGGGACGCGCATGCTGTTCGTCTTGTTCAAGCTGATGGGTCCCTTCACGCCCAAGCGTTGCCTGAGTCAGAATTGGCCAGTGAATGACGACACGGCCGTCAACGGAGAGAGGAAGTCATGAGTCGAATCATCATTGCCACCATAGCAGGATTCATCCTGTGGTCCGTCCTGTGGGTCGCAGGCGGCCTCGGACTCGCGATGGCCTTCCCCGACGAACAGAAGGCTTTCACGGAAGGCGGCGCACTCGACGCCACCCCCTACCTCGCCAGCGCACTCGTACTCAGCGTGATCTGCTCACTACTCGCCGGCCTCGCAAACGCCGCGATCTCCAAAGACTCATCCAGAAGCGCAGTCATCACGATGGTAATCCTCCTCATCGCCGTAGGAGCACTCGTCCAAGCCAGCGTGTGGAAACAAATGCCGCTCTGGTACCACGCCACATTCCTCGTACTGTTGCTGCCAATGTGCATGCTAGGCGCACGCCTAAAAAAGGCCTGAGAGCGAGAACCGCCCCCCAACCACCACTAGCAGCAAACTCTTTGTTGAAGCGCCGCCAGGCGCAAGCGGCGTGACAATCCCCAAGACCCGAGCGAAGCGAAGGGCGCCTTGGGTTTGAGTTCCCACATGTTGCAACAGCACCTGACCGCACCGACCGCGAAAGCCCCCGGGCGAAGCCCGTCCGTTTTAGATGGGCGCGACGGTTGCGCCGCGAGGCGCAAGCGGCGTGACAATCCCCAAACCCGAGCGAAGCGAAGGGCGCCTTGGGGTTGAGTTCCCCATGTTGCAACAGCACCTGACCGCACCGACCGCGAAAGCCCCGGGCGAAGCCCGTCCGCTTCAGATTGGCGCGACGGTTGCGCCGCAAGGCGCAAGCGGCGTGACAATCCCCAAAACCCGAGCGAAGCGAAGGGCGCCTTGGGGTGAGGCCGCAGGCCGAGGGGGCTAGGTTGGCACACCGCCTGCACCTTCGGTGCAACCGCTCCGCCAATCCATGCTCTTGATAATGGCCCGTCGCCGGACGGCATCGGCGCGAAAGCCCCCGGGCGAAGCCCGTCCGCATCAGATTGGCGCGACGGTTGCGCCGCAGGCGCAAGCGGCGTGACAATCCCAAACCCCGAGCGAAGCGAAGGGCGCCTTGGGGTGAGCGCGCAGCGCGAGGGGGCTTTGCGAAAGCCCCCTAAAAAAACTGGAGCGGGTGATGGGGATTGAACCCACGACATTCAGCTTGGGAAGCTGACGCTCTACCGCTGAGCTACACCCGCTCGCTTCCGTTTCTTTGGCAGTTATTTTGCCCAGGTCGGCGATGGTGTCAAGCGTTGGCGCTGCCGGCCACGATCGTTCCATCGATGTAGACGGCCGACGCACTGTCGTCGCGGTCAAGGATCTCATCGAGAAGTCCATTGGCGTTGCCACCGGTTGCTGGGAGAACACAGAAGTCTGCGGGGTCCCCGACTCGCAGATGGCGCTCAGGCGATCTTTGTCGAGCCTGGCCTGCCAACGTGATTCCACGAGGGTAGCCAGCTTCCATAACACAGGAGGGGTGAGATTCTCGTCTCGGTCGTACTCCTGGGTAAGCTCATCCAGGATCAATTCGGTAGATTTGCCCTCGATGCTGTCCCCGCCGGCGAGCAAGGCGTCGGCAGCATCGCCAGTGGACACTGGCAACGGGGTTTGCGTTGCGGAGATTCTCCGCCGTTTGAGTGCAGATTCTGCAAGTGAGGGGGCA
>JBCCHQ010000086.1:0-25998 GCA_039028735.1 Planctomycetota bacterium
CGTCCTCGAGGTTGTCTCGCTCGATCCCGCGCTGAAGGCGCATACGCCTGGATTCGCGAGCGTGCTCACGATGCCTGGCGACTCTTGGACGATGGGATCACCGCCGTTCGACAACCACCCGACGTGGCACATTGACTCGACGGACGCGGGCTTCGACCCGGCGCAAACGCAGTGGACGGGTACGTTCCGCATCGTTGATACGGGGACGACCGGCTACACGCCGTCGACGACCTTCGACATCGTCTTTACGAACCTGTCACAGACCGCACCGTTTGTCCGTGGCGACGCCAACGCCGACGGAGCGACGGACCTCGGCGATGTGGTCTTCATGCTGAATGGTCTCTTCGCTGGCGGCTCGCTCGGTGAGTGCCAGGACGCCTTCGACGGCAACGACGATGGAGTCATGGATGTCGCTGATCCGGTCACCGTGCTGATGTTCCTCTTCGGCGGGGGTGCGCCGCTGCCGGGACCGAGCCTGTCGTGCGGGGACGACACCACGACAGACGATCTGTCGTGCGTCGAACACGACGCCTGCCTGTAGAGAAGCGAAAGTAATCACTGCGGGGGTGTGGCCCGCCTGCACCCCCGCGGGCTCTTCTCGTGACTACCAACATGAAGGCGGGAGGAACTCCCCGAAGCCCGCCTCCCTGAGGTGCGCGGCGCCTCGACCCAGCCGGCTCCCCTGATCGATTGTTGCGGCGTGTTATGACGAATGCTGCTCCGGTCCGCCGACCAAGGAAGACACGTAATGTTGGATTGGCTGATCGTTGGTGGCGGCCCTCACGGAATCCATATGGCGGGCCGCTTGCTCGATAGGGGCGTCGATCCTGACAAGCTGACAATTCTGGATCCGAACGCTGAGCCGCTGGCCCGGTGGAAGCATCATACGGAGAATACGGGGATGACCCATCTGCGTTCTCCGGAGGTCCATGAAGAGATGCTGGAAGTCAGCGCGGGCGACATCGATCAAGCCAATGCAGGGTGGCTACCGTGTTCAAACGGAAGCTGGCGAGCGGCTCGAGGCGAAGAGAGTGGTCCTTGCCCTTGGTATGGGCGATCAGCTCCATTGGCCAGTCTGGGCGAGGCCGCTAAGAAGCCAGAACCGTCGGGCCAGAGTTCATCATGTGTTCGCCCCAGACTTCAAGCGTCAAGACGTCGCTGAGGATCATAGCGTGGTGGTCGTCGGGGGAGGCATCTCTGCGGCACAACTCGCTCTGTCGTTGTTCGAAGCGAACCCAGATCGTCGAATCACCATCGTGTCCCGTCACCTCCTGAAGAAGGAAGACTTTGACAGTGATCCAGGTTGGCTTGGTCCTACTCTGTTGAAGAACTTCCACAGCGAGAAAAGCTACGCTAGACGAAGGGCTATGATTCAAGAGGCGCGGAACCTGGGTTCTCTGGCTTCCGAGGTGTTGCATAGCCTGGAGAACGCAATACGAACAGGGACCATTCGCTGGAAGCTGGCTGAGATTGCTGCTGCAGCCTATCAAGCGATGCGGCAGAAAGTGCGGATTAGCCTCTGCCACTATGAGTTGGATGAAACCCTCTATCGAAAGACGCGTGAGATTGTGTCCAAGCTCAATCAAACGCCTCGAGGCCTAGAGGCTGATGTTGTTCTTCTCGCAACAGGCTTTGAAGCAAAGCGGCCTGGTGGCTCCCTTGTTGACGACGCTGTTCAGAGCATGAACTTGCCAACTGCCAGAGATGGCTTTCCCATCTTGGATCGTCACTTGAGCTGGCGAGAGGGCCTGTATGTGATGGGGCCTCTGGCTGAGCTAGAGGTCGGGCCTGCTTCACGAAATCTCAGCGGTGCTCGGATGGCGGCAGGACGGATTGTCAAGTGCCCGAGAGTAGAGTGGCGGGTTGCGGTCGGCTCAGTTCACTAGAGCGACAGCGAGCCCATAGACAGGAGCAATCATGCTGTTCACCGGAGTCGAGAATCTCGAGCACTCGCCGGAAGCCGATCACGAGGTGGGGGAGGAGATCGACGATGGCGTCGTCGTCTCCCGTCGACGCATCTTGAAGTTGAGCGCATTGACAGCGGGTACGACCCTCGGATCGCAGCTCCTTGGCGGACCGGCCCACGCGGCGATAGCGGACTCAACTACGGGAGCTGCATCACTGCTGGGCGGCAAGATCGCCTTCGAGAAACTGGTCCAGGAGCTCCGCCCGCTGTCGAAGCAACTCATTGGCCAGGGGAACGAGGTTGACGAAGAAGCTTACCTCCGAGGAATCAGCGCGTTGTTGTCGCGAGTGGAGCTCATGCCGGAGTGCAAGCCCCACGGCAAGCACGACTTCAACATGCGACGAGTCGCTGCTTATCGACCGTTGGTGATTCTGACGATCAACATGAAGCCAGGGGCGCGCATCCGTATCCACGATCACCGAGACTACAACGGTGTCATTTTCGGGCTGGACGGCTGTTGCACGATTCGGAACTTCGAGATCGAGGGCCGCGAGGACATTCCGCGCGCAGATGAGGAGTTCACGATCCGCGAAACGAAGTGGGCGCGGATTACGCGAGGACGCGTTTCGACGCTATCGCGGCGTCGGGACAACATCCATGATGTCGTCGCAGGCCGTGACGGCGCGCAGCTCCTCGACGTGTTCACCTACTTTAGTCCGAAGGCGCGAAGCTACGGAATCGTCTTCGACGACAAGCCTGTCGATGCAGACGAGCGGCTGTACCGGGTGAATTGGAAGCCCCGTAAGAAGAAAAAGAGGGCGTCGCTGTAGTCGATACACGTCGACCACGATTCCGACTGTGTTGCGGTGACATCCCTGACATCCCGACAGATATCCCGTCCCAGGGTAATCCTTTCGCCTCCAAACTGCATTCACACGGCCGCGTGAGCCAACCGCGGAGACGCGCCCGGGATGCCAACGGGTCAGGGTGAGAGCCGATTCGAGGCTGACGGCGCGAGCAGGCTCGGTACAATCGCACGAGTCAGGTCGAGGTCCGTCTGCGAGAGTGGGGGATATCCGGTCTTGACTCGACACGGTGACGAACCCAATGGGCCCGGTTCCGATTCTGGCGACTCCATATCTGCAGGCTGCTCTATGACCGACTCGTTTCGAACGGCGGACGCCGACGCATTCGACGCGCTTGCCGAGGAATTCTTGGTAAGGCTTCGGCGGGGTGAGGAAGTGTCCGCTGGTGAGTATGCGCAACGCCATCCTGCACTGGCAGCTGAGATCGAGGAGTTGTTCCCGTTCTTGGTGCGCATGGAGCAACTGGGCGTTGACGGACCGGACTCACCGGACCCTTTGCCACCGAGCGCCCCCGAGCGCATCGGCGACTACCTCATCCACCGTGAGGTCGGGCGCGGTGGAATGGGTGTGGTCTACGAGGCGGAGCAGCAATCGCTCGCGCGTCGCGTTGCCTTGAAGGTGCTCCCTTCTACAGCCGCGTTGAGCGCTACGTCGCGAGAGCGATTCGGCCGCGAAGCGCGATCGGCGGCCCGGCTTCACCACACCAATATCGTTCCGGTGTTCGAAGTCGGGAGCGCGGACGGTTTCGAATACTACGCAATGCAGCTCATCCGAGGGTGCGGACTGAATCAGATCATCGATTGTCTCTGCGACCTCCGCGGTGTCGATGACAAGTCTTCCCGCGCAGGGGCCGCCGAAGCGAAGGCACTGTGGTCCGCACACTCTCTCGTCACGGGTCGGCTGGAAAACCCAGAGTCACGTCTGCTAGATCAGACAGCACCGAACGCGTCGGCCTCTGACCCGTCCCCATCGTCGCAACGCGTGTTAACCCCCTCCGGAAGCACCAAGATCAGCTCGTCGGGAGAGGCGCGTCGCTACTTTCGAACGGTGGCGCGGATCGGCGCGCCGTGGCCGACGCTCTCCAGTACGCCCACTCTCGCGGCGTCATACACCGGGACATCAAGCCGTCGAATCTGCTCCTGGAGGCGGGCGGCGAGGTGTGGGTCACAGACTTCGGGCTCGCCAAGACAGACGAAGTGGATTTGACCGAGACGGGAGCCGTGGTCGGTACGCTGCGCTACATGGCCCCGGAACGGTTCGATGGTGAGTGCGACGGGGGGGCAGACGTCTACGCGTTGGGTGCGACGCTGTACGAACTCATCACTTTGCGACCGGCATTCGGAGGCACGGACCGAATGCAGATCATCGAGAATATCCGCAGCGCGGAACCTGTTTCGCTCCGGTCGATCGATGGTCGGATACCCGCGGACCTCGAGATCATCGTGCAGAAGGCGTTGGCGAAGGAGCCGAGTCGTCGCTATCCGACCGCGCAGGCGATGGCCGAAGATCTCGGCCGATTCATCGAAGATCGGCCCATTCGAGCCCGCCGCGTCTCCGCGACCCAGCGTCTGGTGCGGTGGTCCCGAAGGAATCGAGCGCTCGCGACTAGTCTGGTCGGCGTGTTCGCGCTGTTGATCGCGGTGACCGCAGTGTCTGCGATCGGTCAGCGCCGCGAGCGCAATCAGCGCGAGAACCTCGAACGTGAACTCTACCAATCGCAGATGAGACTCGCTGGGATTGCGTCCGGTTCAGTGCTTGGCCTCCACGAGGTGGATCGCATCACGGCGAACCTGCAGCAGTATCCGGCGCTACATGGCTGGGAGTGGTTCCACCTCGACGCCTTGGCGCGCCAACACCAGCTCAAGCTCCAACTGGGCGAAGGAACGCACGGTGGAAGGATCGGCTGGAGCCCCAATGGAAAGTACCTCTTCGCCTCGGACCCTCAGGGTGACGTGCACGTCATCGACTTTGCGAGCGGCGAGGTCGTGGAACGCTTCGCTGATCACGAGACTCACGTCATGTCCATCTCGACCTCGCCGGATGGCTCGCTCCTCGTGACGGCCTCTCTCGATGGAGTGATTCAGATCCGCGACGCCGTTTCTTGGGAGAGGCGAGCACGTTTCGTGGTGCTCGAGGAGAAAGGACAGCTCTTTGGAGTCGATGTTCATCCCGACTCGACGATGATCTTTGCCCACCTCAACGGCTTGCGAAGTAGGATCTACCGCATCGCCGGCAGTGGAGGGACTCTTGTCCGGGAACTCTCCGAAGTGACGGGCGGAGGATCGTTCAGCCCGGATGGCCGCTACCTTGCGACGCAAGTCAAAGCGCGGATGGACCGCGATGCCGACTCAAGAGGCTGGATTCCGTCCGCGACTGTGTGGGACGCGGAGAGTTTCACACGAATCGCAACTTGCTTCGCGCCTGTTGTGGATGTTCCCAAGTCACCTCGGTGGAATGCCGATGGCTCGAGCATCGCCTGGGGATCGCTAGAAGGCCCCTTGGTCTGGACCGACTGGACCGCGACGACGGATGCCCGCTTGCTCGAGTTCACTCGGAATCAGCACGGCCCGCGGCCGGCGGCGGAGCGGATCAGCTGGAGTCCGGATGGTCAATCCTTCGCGACTGCGGCGAGAGACGGCATCGTCCGAATCTGGGATCCACGAGCCGGTACCGATTGGCGACAGTTCTCTGGTAACGGCGATGTGCTGAGCGACGTGAGTTGGCAACCGGCTGGGACCATCGTCGCGACTCTCTCGCGGGATCTTCAGGTGCGGGCTTGGGACACAGCGGTCGGCTCACCGGTCCAGGACTTTGAGTTTCCGTATCGTTCGGTCGGCTACTTGGCATGGAGCCCAGATAGCCGCAAACTCCTCCGCGGTCCATCTCGCCGCCACGTCGTGGACGTCGAAACGGAGGAGATCACGCCTTTCCCGCACGGCGCTCCGATCTGGATCGGCAACCGATTCTTGGGGATGCGCGGACTCCTCCCCGGAGCTGCCCCGGCGGTGCAGAGAATCGTTTCTGAGTTCCTACCCGGTGAAACGCTGCACAAGATCAGCGGCGTCCCTGGTCATGGAGTCTTCATGACCACTCGAGAGGGGCGGCTCTTGCGGCAAGACGAGTTGCTTCAATCGCCCCCCGTGGAGATCGCCACTGGAATCGAATGGCTGCACTATGCAATGACCGTCGCAGCGGACGGGTCGCGTGTTGCCGTAGGGCTATACCGCGATGTCTGTTGTTATGATGGACACACCGGGGCCGTTTTGTTCAACGTTCCCATGTTGACCAAGACCGACGTGCTCGACTTCGATCCGAACTCTCGTTGGCTAGCGGCTGTTGGGGAGCGTCCCGAGGTCCGCCTGCTCGACGCTCGAACAGGCGAGCTTCATGTCGAGTTGATTGGTCATCTCATCGCTCCTCGAGCCGTTGAATTCCATCCGGATGGCTCGCGCATCGCCACAGGTGGGAACGATGGAACTGTGCGCTTGTGGGATCCTGAGACCGGTGACCTGATCACCATCTTCGAAGAGGGCAGCGAAGTCCACGCCGTCGCCTGGAGCCCGGACGGCAGGCGCCTCGCCACGCAGCTAGACGACGGATCGGTACGAGTGCGGGACGCACGCGACTATCCGATACACCGCCGCCGGCGTTGACGCGGTCCCAACCCCGAGTCTTGACGTGAATGCTAGCGAGCCGACGCTCAGTTGCGGCGCCAAGTTCCACTGCAAACGACAGTGCCCCGAAAGAGCCAGCACAGGGCAACTCTCTCGGGGCATGCGTGTGTTGTGGGCGCCGTTACTACGGTTGGTGCGAATTCACAGTCGTGGTGCCTCCACTGGCTGTGATGTTCGTGGCCACGCACTCAGAGATCAACCCGTTCGTCACGGACAGATCTGCCGTGATGTTGTCGAGCGCTGTGCAGTTGCTGACGACCGCGCCGCCCGTTGCTGAGATTCCGTTGACTCCATTCCCGAGAGTCATGCAATTCGTTATGAGCGCACGACCCGTCGATCGGATGCCATTGACGCCGTTGTTGTTGGCAATGACGTTGTTCAAGCGAGCTGGGACGCTGTTGAGATTGATCCCCTGGCCTGCGCAATCGAGCACCATCAAGTCCTCGAGGACGATTTGCTCGAGTGTCGCACTAACCGGGATCCCTTGACTGCCGAAGTTCATGATCTTGCCGTTCTTGATCACGACCGCACCCCCGTTTGCAGCGGCGCCGAAACCAATGCCGCTGCCACTGACACCGTCCCCAATGATCGAGAATCCGTTGAGATCGATCGTCACGTGTGGGGCCTGAATGCGGATCGCCGAATCGGTAACGACGAGGTCTTGGGAGAGGTAGTAGGAGCCCGACTGCGTGATCTGGTGCGTAACGCCTGTGGTTCCTAGCAGGGATAAGATGTCGGTCTTGGGACCGAAACGCCCCGTCGGGGCGATGGGACCACTCGGTGGGTCGATCGGGCCTGCTTGGAGGAAGGCGAAAGCGCCGAGGCATAGGACAGCAACGAGGACAAATTTGAGGCTAGGCATAGGTCTACCCTTTCTAAAGGTATGGCCTGATCCAGTGTATGAGACCCCGCTTGACCAACTCGTTTGGGTCTCGTCGCGAGGCACCCCGCTAGGCTGATACCTGCGGGTCCTGCGCCGCCGTCCCCGACAACTTCAAGAATTCTTCGAGAAGCGCGTGACCGGAGAGTTGAGCCAGGCGGCGCGACGCTGGCCGGGCAAAAGACTCGAGAAAGGCGGGGACGGATCGAGGTCGATTCTCAGGTATCGACATAGGTGGGGGGGTGAGCCCCCCAGGAGGCCGACGCGAGGCGTCCTCGCACTTGGGCTTTCCATTTCGCCCTTCCTGTACCTCGATACGAGACAAAGGAGATCCTATGGCACGGCTACTCTTCGGAGGAGCACTCGCTTTCACTGCACTCTTTGCGGCGATCGCTCCCGCGCAATCGAACGTCAACCCGACCAACAAGTTCGCCTGGGGCGAGAACGTCGGCTGGACCAACTGGGCCGACGCCAACGGTGGACTCGACGGTGTGCTCGTCGAGGCAACTTTCCTCGGCGGATTCGTCTGGGGCGAGAACGTCGGCTGGATCAATCTCGGCGACGGATCGCCAGCCAACGGGACTAGCTACGCGAACGTCGACGGCACGAACCACGGCATCAACATTGCTATCGATGGAACACTCAGTGGGTTGGCTTGGGGGGAGAACATCGGTTGGGTCAATTTCGACACCAGTGTGCAGGGGGCCAACCGGGCTCGCTTCGACGTCAGCGCTGGTCGCTTCCGAGGATTCGCTTGGGGAGAGAATGTCGGTTGGCTGAACCTCGACGATGGCGCCTCCTTCGTCGGTGTCGATCTTCCCCGTCCCTCGAACGACGCCTGCGGGAGCGCGATCGCCGTCAGCGACGGGACTACGATGGGGACCCTTATCGCTGCAACGAATGACGGCAGTGCCAGCTGCGGCGCGTCCAGTTCGAGTCCGGACGTATGGTACAGCTACACCGCTACCTGCTCCGGGGACGTCACATTCAGCACTTGCGGTACCCATGACACCGGCGGCGTCGACAACGGCGTTGACACAGTGTTGTCCCTCCACTCCGGTTGCCCGGGCAACTCGCTAAATGAGCTCGCCTGCAACGACAACTCGCTCAGCGGATGCAGTGGCAGCGATTCGGGAGTGGTTCGCGACTCGAGCGTGATCCTCGCGATGCTTGCGGGAGAGACCGTTTTGATTCGTGTGTCGAACACCAACAATACGGCCACGGGACCCATCACGCTGAACATCGAGTGTGTTGTGTCGCTACCGCAGTTCCAGCGAGGGGATTGCAACAACGACGGCGCAAAGAACATTGCAGATCCGGTGCGCGTGTTGACGCTACTGGTCCCACCGACACCACCGTCGATCCCCGTCGACTGTGATAGCGCTTGTGACGCAAACGATGACGGCGGCCTGGACATCGCCGATGCGGTGGCCATGTTGAACGTACTGTTTCCTAGCGGTCCTTCGATCTCGTGGCCCGACCCGGACGGCTGCGGCATCGATCCGACGCTAGATAGTCTCACCTGCGACGCTTACAGCAACTGCCCGTAGGCTGGCAAGGCTCAACGCGTGCGGCGGGCACTCTTGGCCCGCTGCACGCTTCCAATGACAAGCCATGCCAGCGGCCTGGAGCCTCTGCTGTTTCTTCGCTACCCTCTTGCGACAACGCAGCGGGAATTGGAAATGTCAGTGAGCGACCACACACACAGCGACGACACACAGAGCGGCAACAACCCCGAGACGGACGCCTTGATCGCACGAGCGCGCGCCGGCGACGAGGGTGCACTCGCGGAACTGTTCGAGGCGTACCGTGCCCGACTACGCCGCATGGTCGACACCAGGATGGACCGACGGCTGCGCGGTAGGATCGATGCGTCGGATGTGCTGCAAGAGGCGTATCTGCACCTCGCACAGAAGCTCGAAGGCTACGTCGAGCGCGACAACATGTCGTTCTTCCTGTGGCTACGCCTGGTGACCGGCGAGTGTCTGCTGGGCCTGCACCGTCACCACCTACAGACGAAGAAACGCGATGTGGGTCTGGAGATCGCGCTGGTTCAAGGACCAATGCCGATGACTGATTCGTATTCCATCGCCGCGCAACTCCTCGGCAAACACACAACGGCTAGCCAGAAACTGATGCGCGCCGAAGCCCAGCTCGAACTCGAAGCAGCGCTCAATGGCATGGAACCGATCGATCGCGAGATCCTCGTCCTTCGCCACTTCGAGGAACTGTCGGCGAGCGAAGCTGCGGCCGTGTTGAGAATCGAGCCGTCGGCAGCGAGCAACCGCTACTACCGGGCACTACGGCGGCTCAAGAGGGTCCTCGAGGAGTGAGTGGGAGCAAGCGCACGATGGGTCATACGAGAGGGGTTGGTCTGTCTGCGCTGCGGGTGGCATGGGTGGTCGTGCTCGCAGCTGCCGTGCTGGTACTGTTCAACAGTCGTGCCCTGGTCATGGTTCTTCGGTACAACAGCGAAGAGTTGATTCACGTTGATCCGAGGCAAGCCCAGTATGCCGTCCAGTATGGTCCGAGGTTTTCATGGTGGGATGGGCACTTGGCAGTCGGCGTTCGCTGGACTCGTCCAACCCGTGGCGGCGGCGTGCTGTGACCCGCAAGCGTGTCATAGCGGTTCCTTGATCTACGCGAGTTAGAGATCGGGGCTTGATCGCTCCGTAGCAAGCAGATTTAGGGGAGACGCCCCCGTCCTACTCTCACTCACGGCGAATCTAAGTCTCCATCTGGGCGTGTGTTGCTGATTGTCCTTTGAAAATCGATCAAAGATGACGAATAATAAGATATTGTCAGAAAAGACTGACCGGAATGACAGGGGGCGCTTTGCGCGACACGACGCAGATCGAGGTGGAGGACCGGTTCATCGAGTGCTGGGGGCAGATTGCCGGCTTGTGGGGAGTCAACCGCTCCATCGGTCGGATCCACGCCCTGTTGTATCTGTCGCCCGAGCCAATCTCGAGTGAGGCAATCACGGAGCGATTGCGAATCAGCCACGGGAACTGCTCGACGAGTCTCCGTGAGTTGCTCACCTGGAGCGTCGTCCGTCGGGTGCACCGACCCGGTGAGCGGAAAGCGCTCTACGAGTCGGAACAAGACCCATGGACGTGGTTTCACGCGACGATCCGTGAGCGTCGCCGGCGCGAGGTTGTTCCTGTCCTGGAGTCGCTCTCCGACGTTCGCGATTTTGCGTCACAGAATCTGAAAGGGGCACGAGGCAAGACTCGCAAAGAACTCGAGGAGTCGTATCAACGCATCGACCGCTTCACGAACTTCGTCGAGGAGTTCGTAGTTCTCATAGACGCTTTTCTCGCGGCTGGACACGGCCCGATGGGGAAGGCTCTTCGCACCGTCGCCAAGCTCGTCCCCAAGAAGTGAGGCAACTCTGAGAAAGGTGAATCTGTGAACGCCGCCACACTCACCACATGGGTCTTCGTAGCAGGAGTCAGTCAGTTCGCCATAATCACGGCCAGCCTTGGAGTGCCAAGCGTGCTCAACTGGAAGGCCGAGCTCGCCCAGCTTCGGCCTCTGAACCGCCAGATCTTCACCACCTATGCCGGCTACATTCTGGGCACGAACCTCGCGTTCGCGCTACTGTCGACTTTCGACCCGGGATTGCTCGTCGAGCAGAGCCCTCTCGCAGGATGGGTCAGTGGGTTCATCGCGCTGTACTGGGGTGTGCGGCTGCTCCTGCAGTTCGCCTACTATCGGGGGGACCGGCCGACCGGTGCTCAGTATGTGGTTGCTGAGTTCGTGTTCAGCGCTCTCTTCCTTGGCTTGGTCGTTATCTATGGCCTCTGTTGCTATCACACCGTCTCCGGCCCCAAGTTCTGACTCGATGGACGCCTTTCGACTGGAATCTCCGATGTCGGTGTGGGTGGTCGTTGCTCTGGCGACTGCGACGGTGGGGTTCGGCTTCTTCGGCGGGGCATTGGCCAGATCGCGGATCGGCCGAGTGACGCCGTGGCTGTGGGCGCTCCTGGCAATCACCGGCACTCACTTCGTGACGCTGCGCGAACCGGCCGGCATGCGGATGCTCCTCCTCGTTACAGTTACTTTCATCGCCATGAAGCTTGTTGTCCTTGTTGCGGACTCCGCCCGTAGCGGCTCGTCGGTTGGACCGCTGCGCTGGGTTGCTTTCGCCGTCGCTTGGCCGGGCATGCGTCCTGTTACTCTGAACAAGCAAGCTGGCACGATCCGAGACGCCGGACAACACGCCGCGTGGGGACTCGGCAACGTGGTGTTTGGCATGGCGCTGGTTGAGGGGGCGTTGTTACTGAACGAAAGCGGGGCGAGTCGGTGGGCAACTACTCCGCAGCTACTTGCCGGGTGCAGTTTCGTTCTGCACTTTGGGGTCTTCCGTCTAGTGGTTGCGTTATGGCGGGCTCTCGGTTTCGACCGTCGCCCTCTGTTTCGCGCACCGATCTTGGCGCGAAGCCTGCGAGAGTTCTGGGGAAGCCGCTGGAACCTCGCGTTCTCCGAGATGCTTCAGGAGACGGTGTATCGTCCTCTTCAAGGTAGATGGGGCAGGTCGCAGGCGAGGTTCGCCAGCTTTGGTGTCTCGGGGCTGCTCCACGAGGTCGCAATCAGCGTCCCAGTGGGAGGGGGCTACGGGTTGCCGACTGTGTATTTTCTGCTGCAGGGTTGGCTCGTGCACCTCGAGGCAGCAGCGAAGACGCCGCGTGGAAGAGTGCTCGTGTTGGCGCAGATTCTGATACCGATACTGCTCGTTGCGCATCTCCCGTTCCTGCGGGGAATCGTCTGGCCGTGGCTCCCGGCCAGCTAGCGACGGTCTGAGAAGCGTTGCCAGCAAGAAGAAACCGGGTTCGTCATAGGGCCATGTGCGCGGCGGTGCGGGACGTAGCTCCTACTTCGTCTGGAGCGCATGGATCTTTGAGGTCTCGCGACCTCGGGGCGTCAGGCGTTCGACCGAAAGCTCCTTGAGAAGCTGTGTCTCGGCGGGCCGTCGTTGTTCACAGTGCCTTTCTCGGCGAGGCAGAAGGCGATCCACGACACGGCGGTCAAGTCCATGATGATCCGCGTCTAGAGCACTCTTACATTGCCGTCCCGGATACTCGAGAAGCGAGGTGGTCGGCGCCGCGGAGAACTTCAGGAGGTCGTGGCTTGACAGCTGTTCTAACAGCCGATCGGAGCAAGGCAGTGGAGTGCGTCCAGTGTCGGATCCGGCGCACAGATCGACGGCGCCGGAAGTGTTCCAGCGCCCTGAAACAACGCTGCGAGGCCGAGTAATGCATCGGCAAGGTTCAGTTGACCGTCGTCATTGTTGTCACACGCATCTTGGCAGTTCACAGACCCGCCAGCGAACAGGTGATTTAGCAGCGTGATCGGGTCAGCGATCTGAAACGAACCATCCAGGTTGCAGTCGCCTCGAACAAAGCCCGTTGATGGCAGAAGCAACAACGTCACGTCGTGCAAGTCTATCGCCCCAACATAAGTGAGATCGAAGTCGCCCGTCAGCAGGGCAACGCTGTTCTCGTTCGGACTGCCGGCCGGTTGCCATTGCAAGATCGTGGAGTCGCCCTGAGCGTTGCCCGCCAGCGAGCTGGGGTCGATCACTAGCTCGACTTTCACGGCTTCTTGGCCGCTCCACACAACGAAATCGGGAGCGAAGGGGAAGACGAACGACGTCGGTACCGCGGTATGGATCGCGTCTACAACGATCTCAACTCCGCTGCTAGTCGCCGAGAAGAAGTCCGGGCCGCTGCCGCCGTTCAGTTGCGCAATCGCGGCGCCTGGCACTACCCCGGACACCGTTGCGAATGCCGGATCGAACTGCAGCGCCATCGTGAAACCAGCACTATCGGTCATCGACGTATTCGCAGGGGTATTGGCAATCGTCAGTGGTATCGAAGGTGTCCCGTTCTGCGTCGCAGCACCGGTCACCACGTCATAGCGGATGATCTGGTCGGCCCCGGCAAAGGTCCATTGCTCGGATGCGGCTATGTACGTGGCTGTCCCCGTCACTGTCGCGAGGTTTGGACCGGGGAGAACGGAGCCTCCGCTGCCGCAACACACGATCGACGTTTCGACGTTGGGGATGTTTACAGTGTCGCAGAAAGCCGTCAACGACGTCGCGCCGGCAGTTCCCGGATCGGCGACGTAGTAGATGTGCATGATCGGCATGGTCACGTTGGCCGGGAAGAACGTGGACCCAAAGGTGTCCAGGACGATGCCAGCGGCGGCGCCTTTGGCTGAACCAGCTAGGTTGTTGGAACGCCCTACGTGAGACCACGCGGCCAGTGATGGAGAGAGATTCCACAGGTAGTCGCTGAGCTCCGATCCCACGACGTCTGCCATGTTGTTGTCATGGCAAACGCTGAACGAGAGACCCTGAACCATCGGCATTGTTGAGATTTCGAGCGTGACATCTTGCCGGTAGAGCAGTCCCTCACCAGCACTCGCGTCACTGATTGCCAAGGTTGATAGGCCGGTTTGAGCAGAAGCCGCAGTGGCCAGGCCCAGAGCCAACAGTGCTGAGACGAGGAAAACGTGCGCTTGCATGTTGCCTGTTGTACACCATCGAGCTGATCGAACCCAACGAAGACTCTTGGGAGACCAGGGATCTCTAAGACGTCACAAGCGGCAGGTGGCGCATAGAAACTGCTGCCGAACAAGTTTGTTGCTAGCGGCGTCAGCTGCCTGAACCGCAATTGCGAAAGTGCGACCATCGGTGCTGTTCGCACCAACATTCTGGACAAGAGGCGACGAGAACTCATCTCCTGGGCTGGGGGAACCGACTCACCTAACCGCAGGCGCGATCGCTGGATTAAAGTGACGCCGCTCGACGGAAGCGACTGCACCACCAGATCAGCCGCTCCGGTCAAGCCTCCCCTGTCAGCGCACCTCCAGATGACACTTCAGGCAAACCGCAGTCCGGTTGGCTACGAGTAAACGGAGACCCTACGAGGTCATTCGAGCAAGCTCTGAGCCTCCTTCAAGAGTGTCCGTGCCTTCAGGGCTGTCCATGGAGGAGGACAAAGCCATGGGGCGGATTCAGTTTGAGCCCGGTGAGTATGTGGGTGTTCGTGCAACTCTGGGGTCACCGCGGCCGCTCCGTTGCGAAGGAATACGCCAGCGGCGACCGCCGGATCGAAACGCCAATCTGAGATCAGCTGTGCTACGACTTGGCCGGAAGGAGCGTAGTAGGTGACGCAATGTCGGTTGTACGGATTGTCATGTGTGTGCACGACAACGAGGTATTGCTTAGTCACTGCCCAGGCCTCGATCACTTCTGGCTCAGGCGCCAATTGATGACGAACGCGCTTCCCGACGACTGATGAGTTGTCGTGACTGAGTTCGACGACAGTGGCTACGGTGAAGGTCGCCCAAAAGATGCAGGCCGCGCAGAGCGAGAGCAATACTACGAGAACGACGCGAAGCCTTCTCGTCTGCTTTGGTCTAGCCGTGTCCACTGTGTTTGATCACTCGAACTTTCCCGAACGCTTCACCGCATCACGTCGAGCCGTATCACGCTGAGAAATCTACCATCGTCCAACTGGGGGCACTCGCACGCGAAACTCCAGGATACAAGCGCAGAATCTCTCGAGAACCCAGGGCGCCTACTGCGGTGCGCTCCAGGGGAGCTCGTACAGCGTCGTCGTGACATATCTCATCTTCGAGCCATCGGCCGTCCACGATACGGGCTTGCTCTCGGAGAAGCTCCCATAGCTCCAAACCGGCTCGTGAGTCGCCGCGTCGAGTACGAACAACGTACCGTCGCGTCGGCCGCCTTCCCAGGCGCCGTGGACGAGGAGGTGCCGATCGTTGGGGTGAAGGGCCAGCGTCCGACCGCAGTAGAGTTCCTTCTCGAACACGATCTTACCCTTCTCCAGGTTGACGCAGACCAGCTTCCCCTTGCCAAGGGCTGACCGGCTGTTCGGAGTAGTCATCGCCCACAGCCGAGAGCCGTCCTTGTTGACCGCAATGTTCGCGCCGTACGGTAGCTTCGGAATCTCGTAGCTGTGATGGAGCGTGCCGGTATCGGATCCATACACACCGTAGCCGTCCCGTGTGAGTGCAATCACGCGGTTGCCGTCGCCGCTGAAGAGTGCGCGTGTTGTCTCGATCTTCTTCTGCCACTTGATCGTCGCATCGTCGGCCGACCAGACCTCGATGCGCCGGCCATTGATCGCATACATGGCAAACCGGCCCTGCGGATCCGCGTCCCAGCAGGTGATCGTCCCCGCCCGGCTTCGTCCCTCAGCGACTGGCGCGATCGCCGGAGGTTCGTACACCGCGACTCGGCCGCTGATGCGGTAGACGATGCGGTTGCCGACAGCACTCGTGACTCCAGAGTTCAAGAGCCCACCAGCGAAGTTCCACAGAAGCTCCTTGGTCGTACTGTCGTAGCAGTAGGCGCGACCGGCGATGCATGTAACGTAGGTCTTGCCGTCGAAGTCGCGCATTTCCAGGCCTCCGCCCAGGTGGCCTGGTTGACGCAGGATCTTGGCCTGCTCGGAGACGAAGTCGTAGTCGATCACAGCGCCGTGAGGCATGACGCCGAGCACGCGCGTGGTGCCATCGATCGGGTAGACGGCGCTGAATCGGTTCAGGCCGATCAGCGGATGCATCTCCGACGGTTTCAAGGCAGCCAGCGTTGGACCTTGCGAGCGGTAGAGTAGCGTGTTGTGGCTGAGTACGACGCCCGATGAATCGTCGGCGATGACGCGCTCGGACAAACTCGAGATGTTGAGCCCCCTGCTGAACTCGCCGCTATCGATGTCGTACCAGCGTGACTTGGTTCCGTAGGAGGTCAACAGACGTTTGCCATCGAAGCAGCCACCGAGCGGGTCGGAGTCGCCATAGTCGGCTCGCATCTTCCCCTTCAGCGACTTCGTCTTCAGAACGGCGGCATGCTTCGCCAAGCTGCCTTCTTTCAACAGAACGAACAACAGCTTGCCGTCGTCGCTGAGTGCCACCGTTCTGTAACCGAGGCCCTTCGGTGGCTTCCACGTCTTCAGTTTCTTCTGCTTCTTGAGATCCCACTTCTGGATCGCCCATTTCAAGGTGGCGGGCTTCTTGCTCTTTGATGGCTTCCTCTTAGCCTGCTCGAAAACCGGCGTGTAGAGGTGCATCCGTTCCAGGTCCCAAGCCTGGTACTTGATCGAGTACGTCGGAACCTTCGTCAGTTCCGTTTTCTTCCCAGTCTTCAGCTCGATCAGGCTCGAAACCTTGCCGCTGCCAGACTCCATGACGACGCAGGTTTCCCCGTCCCCAGCGAGGTGACCGGGGGCGCTGCCGACGATCTCCCACGTCTTTGTGTCGTAGACGTTGTCCCCAAGTTTGAGGCGGGCGCCGTCAGGAGTCATCCCCCGCGCATGGCCGAAACCCAGGTAGCTCCATGGCGCGACGGCCTCGAAGCGAGGAGCGTTGGTGTCCGACGAGTCTTGCGTCGCCGTGCAGAAGCAGAAGAGAAAGGCCAGTGTCGTCATGGGTTTTCCGTTCGATGAGCTGTGTGAAACGACCCGCACTCTAGCTGACAAATGGGGGAGGGCTACCCTAGTTCAGGCGGTGCACACGAGTATCGGCCATTCACCGCCGGGTGGCCTTGGCGCTCTTGAGGGGCGTTGCCTCAAGAGTGGCCCTTCGTGTCGTCACAACTGAAAACTACAATGCCGACACGTCGCGAGGCGGCGAAGAGGTCGGTCAACTCGACGACGTGTCGGAATCGTCGAACGCTGCAAGAACTCTGGCGAAGCCGTCCGCTCCGACCTTGTATGAGAACGTGCTCTTCATCGTCACCACGTCATCGCGCGACCATCCGTTCGGCATATCTGCGAGCGCCGCTGGGTGTTCGGGTATGTGCTCATGGAAGCATACCGCGACGGCGGTAAGCATGTCATCCTGGGCCGTGTCTCCGGGTGGCAAGCCGCAGCACCAGTGAGAGAATCGTATAGGCGCCTGATCAGGTCCCCGTCATTTCGATCATAGGCTCGATGGAACTCTGGTCTCAGCGCACTCCAAAGCGCATAGATCCCATCGCTCCTGATGTAGTTCCAGTCGATTGGCAGATCGGGCAGGCGCTTCCTCGCTTCCGTCCACCAGAAGGGGTCGGCCGTAGGCGGCCTGAATTCGCGAGTTGCTCCTCAAGCCACAGGATCACGTCATAGCCGGTGCTCCGCTCGTCGTCGCCGAGATCGTGATCGAGGCTGAGGTGGCTGACGCCGCCGCGCTCCAACCACTCGATGGCCTCCTCTGGCCATCGTACGAAAAACGAGCCCTCCGCCGACCATCGAAAAGCCCTTAGTCCGGGTAGGACTGACGGGTTTCTTTGATTCTGGCTCCCCGAAGTAACCCTTTTCGCGAAGCAGAGAACATTCGGGCAATGGGGGAGTAAGTGCCTCTGCGTTCTTGTGTTCCGCGATGCTTTGCACTTCCCACGACGAGACTTCGGGCCCCGATTTCCGTGCGAGGAGCAGCGCGGGGCTCGCTCTCCTGCCCGTAACTCGAAGGCTGGGCGGCGAACAGGACCGAAATCTGGGTTATGATCGCAACTGTGTGATGCGGGCAGGTCACTTCCACCTCAACGTGAGGAGTCGAATCATGCGTACAGGCTACTGTTCCATTCTTGTCCCACTGCTACTTCTTGCCTCGAGTGTGGCGCGGTCCGAGTCCATCCCAGACCCGATCCTGCTTTCGACTCATGACTTCCCCGGGCAGCCTGGCATGGTGTGGTACGTGGGCCATCCGAGCGTGAATGCTGCGGGCCTTGTCGCCTTCGTGGGGCACAACCTCGGTCTGGGTGACTACTACTACGTCGACGGAGTTCTTCAGATTCAATCGGGAGATGCCCTTGTCGGCGTCCCTGGTACGTTGAACCAGTTCCTCCGTAGAAACGACAAGGGGGATCGCCGGATCAACTTGAGTGGCGATGTGACCTACACCGCCGACCTCGACGGCGTCCCAACGACTGCGAACGAAGTTCACTGCCTTAATCACACCGTCCTCTTGCGAGAGGGGGATCCGGCGCCAGGGGTCCCGGGTCAGGTGTTGGCTCGTTTCCGCCACAGCGTCATTACGGACTCCGGGACGGTATTCGTCAGAGCGGAACTCGACGGTCCAACAACGGACTTCGATGCCGTATACGCCATTCCCAATGGTGGCGTGCCAGCGCTACTTCAGATGAATAGCAACAGTGCGTTTCTGAGTGGGGCACCGATTGTGGGGGGGCCACTCGATGGTGAGTATTGGAGTGGAGCGTTCCGACCGAGCACTTGCAACGCTGCTGGTGCGCTCATCGTGACGGGTGTTCTCGCGAGTGGCGATCGTGTCGTCTTGCGTAAGCCACCGGGTGCCGACTATGAGGTCCTGTTGCGCGCCGGGGCATCGATCAGTACGCCACAAGGGGCTGTTGGCCCAATCACGAGTGTCCTGCCCGATGTCGCTGGGGCGAACGGAAACGACCACTGGGCTGGCGTTGCCAGAGTGGGCTCGGGGGTCGGGAGCACAGTTATGGTGCTGGCTGATGTTGGAGCCGGCCTCCAGGTTGTTGCCCAACAGGGTCAGGACATTTCGGCACTCACTGAGGCCCCTGGCTCACTCCTTGGCCCCACGTGGGACGCCGATGTGAACGCATCTGGCCAGGTCGTCTTGCTCGGATGGATCTACGACGCCACGGGCGTCTCCCAGGGGAAGGGTGTGTTCATGTGGCAGGGTGGGAATCTGGGGTTGTTGATGACACACCCAGCACCGATTCCTGGCCATCCAAGTATTACTCTGGCCGAGCCGCAGGAATGCCACGTAAACGATCAGGGGCGCGTCTTCGTACACGGGCACGGTGGCGGTTTCCTGGATGGAGTCTTCGAAATCGTTCCCGGCGCGAGCTTCGTTCGCGGAGACTGTAACAACGACGCGAGCACAAACATCGCCGATGCAGTGTGGCTGCTCGCGCACCTGTTTTCGACCGGCACGGGTTCGGCGTTCTTGGCGTGCGAGAGTGCGTGCGACGGTAACGATGATGGGGCGCTCAACATCGGAGACGCAGTGCTGGTTCTTGGGGTGCTCTTCGGCGTCTCGCCCACTTCGTTACCTGACCCCTTGAGCTGCGATGTGGATCCAACGACCGACTCCTTGCCGTGTGAGGATTCGGTCGCCTGCCCATAGAGGCTTTTTGTTCGTTGCGACGAGTGCTTGACTCCAAAGACATTCGTTCTGGCGATGAGGTTGCCTGAGCCAAGGATGACCTGTTTGGCAGCCAACCGATTCCCGCGGCGTGTGCGCAAGGTGGATCTGTCGATGTGACGGTCACGAATGCCGTCGACGTGGCGACGGTGCCTCTGAAGCCAGGCGAAGACCCCGGGTTGTTTCGGACTTTCGCATTTGAGATCACGATACCTTCGCCTGCGCACAATACGACAACTGCGGTCGCCATCGTCCCATCTGTCCCCGGAGTCAATGGCTTCGTGGTGACCCACATGGAGTTCAATGACGTCTTTCTAGTGGAGGACGGTGCTGGGAACGTACGTTGGCGCGGCGAGGGTCGAGCCCTGATCCCCGGGATTCGTTTCGCGCCTGGAGACTCCATTGTAGGGCGCGTGGCCGGGCAGCCGGTGTCGCCTCCAACTACGACGATCTGTGGCAACATCATGGGTTATGAGTATTAGTGGTCGGTATGACCCTCACCCACCTTTGGTCCAGCCGTAACTAGGCGATCGGCCGAGACAAGGGTGGAAGTAACTAAGTCCTCCGGTGTTGCCGGAGGCACTGCGCGAGTTCTGCCGGGGTTTGCCAACCCCACGACGTGTGCGCGTGATGTCCACTTGTCCATCCGAGCAAGAGCTTCGGAGCCTGGCCGCTGATCACGGTCTTGCACAGGTGGTCGGTCTCGTTGATTGGTGTGGATCACGTCCGTAGTCGGCTCTGCGGATACCACAGCACGAGGTCGCTGATTCGTGATCCCCGCCAGCGTGGGCGTTAGGCGCCGTTCCCTCTGGATCGCAACCGATCGTTATCCGTACCCATCAGTCGTGCAACGATCGTTCGTTGCCGGTTCCAACTACCTTCGCGATTTCGCGCTGGCAATCTCCATCGCGGCGTGCCTGAATAGGTTACCCGAACCCGAAGGAGGGCTGTCATGACCTCTCGCTTGTGGATTCCGTTGTTAGTAGCGGTTGCGATCATGATCGGGTTGTTCTTCCTCTTCGATGGGGGCGCTACCGAGAGTGTCGACGATGCCGCCGGGGGCACGACGGTGGTTGAAGACGTGGCTGAGTTGTCCGAGAGTGACCCAGCCGATGTTGCCGTCGAAGAGGATCCTGTTGCCACGGTCGACGCCGGCGGGCAGGTCGTTACGTACACGGTCCTCGACGCAATCACACTAGATCCTATCAAGAACGCAGTGGTCACTATCGAGGAGACGCGATCAGGGTCCGCGCAGCGGATTCAATTGGCGCGGCTGCGTACGGCTTCGGATGGCACCGTCGAGGTCTCCGTTCCTCCGAAACGATCCGGCGCTCGCTATCCGGTGCGAGTCGATGCCAGTGGCTATCTCGCCGTGCGGCGGACGCTCGCGCAGTCGGTACACGTGCCGGCGCCGATCTTGTTGTCGCGCGGGATCCGTGTGACCGGACAAGTCGTGAACGAGGCGGGTCAACCGGTAAGCCCTGGGATTGTCCATGGCCTCAGCCACTTGTCGTTGCAGCGGACCTACACAGCGAGCGGCGAGTTGTTCCTCTATCGTCCGGGCCTGTATGGGCAGGCGATGGCCGAGGTCGCCACGCTTGATTCAGAAGGACGCTTCGCGATCGACGTCAGTGGCGAAACGGCTGCTGTGCAGGTCGAGGCAAGTGGCTATGCGCCGGCATTCAGCGAGCCGTTGACACTACAACGTGAAGGCCCCAACTCCGTGACGGTTGTCGTGTCTCCTGGGCGCGAAGTGCGCGGGTTGGTAACAAACACAGCTGGCGAGCCAGTTGCGGGTGCGGCTGTGAGCTTCGAGCTCGACGCGGAAGGTGACCGGTTCGAGCGCTTCGTCACGCAGATGAGCGCGACCACCGACGAGGCGGGACTGGTTGTCTTCGAAGACAGCACGCCGATGTTCCAGCGCATTCGGGCGTCGCACCCTGAGTACTTGTCGAAGTCAGACTGGAACTATCGGGGTCAGGCAGGCGGAGACCCGTTCGAGATCACTCTCGAACCTGCGCAGTGGCTCACGTTGCGCCTCGTTGACGCCGGCGGGCAACCTCTGGCTCTCGAGGGAGTCGCGCTGCGGGCGGGTCGACGACACGTGCAGCTCGAGAGCGAAGGGGATGGACGCTACCGGTCCAAGCCATTCTCGGCGGAGATGGCGTCTGCGAAGATGAACTTGGCAAACGGCTACGCGCCCCAGGAGTTGTCGTGGGAAGCAGGCCCCGGCGAGCGCGACCTCGGAACGATCGCCGTCATGAGGGGGCCCGCTGTGTCGGTGCTTGTGCACGACGAAGACGGCGCGGCGATCAAGTCCGCTTACGTGACTTTGACCAAGCCATCGACGGGCGAGTTCTCGTTCCCGGAAACCGTCGCTCGGGGACGATCGGATGCCGCAGGCAAGGTCGACCTCGCGGCGCCACCGGCAGTGCTCGACGTTCTCGTGCAACACTATCTCTATGGCACATGGCGGCAGCAGCTTCGCGTGCGAGAGGCTGGGGCCGAGTTGCTGGTGACGTTGTCGCGTGCTGCACGAGTCATTGCAACGCTCGAAGATGCGAGTGGCGAGCCGTTGATGGGAGCGCAGGTGCAAGTTACTGATGATGCTGTTCCCGTGTCGCCGTGGCTCCCGAGTGCATTCAAGTACAGTGACCCCCAGGGTCGCGTTGCGATCGGCAGCTTGTCCGCCGGCGCTGAGCTGACTTTGACGGTCACGAAGACAGGCTACCCTGAGTTCGTCGAGCCGATCGCGCTGTTGTCGCCGGGCGAGACGCGCGACTTGGGCATCGTTGTCCTAAGTGGTGGGACCGAAGTCCTGGGGCGCGTCGTTGACAAGAATGGCAACGGAGTGGCCTTCGCGACCGTGTCCGGATCCGTCGACACCGGTCGAAGATCTAGAAACCGAGCCGGGAACCTCGTCACGCGCGCCGACAAGGAAGGACATTTTCGCTTCGGAGGCCTCGAAGAGAAGACCTATGTTTTTCGGGCCCAAGCCGACGCTTACATCGCATCGGAGGAGAAGTCCGTCGGAGTGACGAGCGAGGGCGCAGACCCGCTCGTTATCGAGCTCGCCCGCGGCTACGAGTGCATTGGTCGCGTCGAGTACGAAGACGGATCCCCAGCCTCGGGAGCGACTGTTCGAGTCCGCGTCGGTAGAGACTGGCAGCGTCAGGTGCGCACGACAGCGGACGAAACAGGTCAGTTTCGACTTGCCGTGCCACCGTCGGGGGACCTGACCATGACGGTCCTGTCGAAAGGCAGCCGCAAGGAGTTCCAGGCAGCCAAGGCGGATCAACTGCCAAGTGTCGTCTCGCTGGCTGTACCAGCACAGCTCGACGTCGTCGTCAACGTCGTGGGGGAGCGCAAGCTGTCCAGCCTCCGGCTCCGGTATCGGCTTGACGGGACGGGCCGCGAACGCCGCGGGTCCCTCAACCTCGAGAACGGGCGCGGTGTGCTCTACGCTGCGCCGGGGGACTGGGAGCTGGCACTGACCGTGCCAGGCTTCCCAGATAGTGACCCGGTCAAGGCCGTGCTCGTTGCCGGCGGCGTGACCGAGGTGGTTGTCACGATCGATGGTACCGCTACAGGCACACCGGTCGTCGTGGTCGACGACGAGGGGAACCCCCTGGCCGGAGCTCGCGTCGGCGTCTTCGATGCGGACTCACGCGACTCTTACCGAATGTACGCAGTCGCCAACCGCGGCGATGTGACCGATGCGCAGGGAGTGTTTGTCGCCTATGCGATGACCGACAAGTCGGCGATCTCCGTGGAGGCTGCTGGCTTCGCGGACTTCTATGAAGCGAGTGCTGTTTCGTTACTCGCCGGCGGTCGTGTGCGCGTCGCGTTGCAGCGAGAGGCGGTCTTCATCGTGAACGTCTTCGAGGCCGACGGCACACGCGCGCAGGACGTCACCGCTTTCGTCAAAGACGGGCCGCCGGGTCGCAAGTCACGGTCTCGCTCAACGAGAATTCGGATGCCGGGGATGAATCGTCGCGCCGGTGGCGCAATTCGCCTGGCTGGGCTCGTGCCGGGAGAATACAAGGTGGCCGTCGCCCGGGCCGGGGTAGAGCTCGTTGAGCGGGTGGTGTCGCTCTCTCGGGGCGAGGAGAAGTCGATCGATTTTGAACTCGCTCCAGAGTTGACGCTGACGGGGACCGTCTACATGAACGGTGAGGCCGTTAGTGGAGGGGAGGTGCACGCGCGCCGCGGTTCCGGGCAGGTCGAGGCACCGGTGAGTTCGTCCGGGCAGTATTCACTGAAGCTTCCGGGTGCGGGCAAGTACTGGATCACGTACATCTCATCGATTGGCAACGGTCTGGGGCGGCATCAAGTCGACGTATCCAAGACCTCGCAGCTGGACCTGCGACTTGATGTCGTGCGCTTCGGGTTCCGCTACTTGCTGCCGAGTGGAGAGCCGGCAGCCGGGCTCAAGGGCACTCTGGCCGGTCCAAGCAGTGAAGAGTTCAGCGTCGACGAGTCGGGGAACGTCGTATGCGAGAACCTCGAGCCGGGCACGTATACCGTTCACACCTATCGCGTTCCCGCCCGTCTGTTCGCGCCGCAAGTGACGATCCGAGTTCCTGAGGACGAGGGTCGTGTCCTCAAGCTCGTCGAAGCTCGCGTCGGCCACTTTCGAGTCACGAACGACGTGAAGCCGAGATGGGCGAGCATTCATCGCGTCGATGCGCAGGGCAATCGAGATGTCGTGGGAGCGCTTCGTCGGCGGAGTTCTTCAGAGGACGTGCAGGAGGTGACACTCCCGAAGGAAATGACCCAAGGTTATGTGCATATCCGGGGATATCCGGAGCTACCGTTTCGAATTGCAGCGGGCGCGATGGATGTCGACGTAGCGTTGACCCTTCGCGAAGGAGGCACGGTCAAGGTCGAGGTGGTCGCCGACATCGGCGAGGACGAGGAGACGACAGAGTCGCAGTTGCGTGTCGAGCCGGGAGCTGGCGGTGAGCTGGCAGAGTTTCTCCGTGACGTGTGGACCCGTTCGGGCAAGAAGACACTGCATCTCCTGCCCGGAGAGTACCGCATCAGCGCTAAGATCGGCGGTGTCGAGGTTCATCGCGACGTCACGGTCATTGTCGGTGAGACTCAGGACCTTGCGCTGCGGCGCTAGGGGACCGTGACAGCGACCAGTACTTGTCGCGAATGCTCCAGTCAGTCCGACTCTATTAGCCCCATATCACCATCGATCGATCTGCCAAGTCGACGTAGTCAGGATCGTCACGCCCTCGCTCTGCCCAGTTGGGTCGCGCCAATAGAACAGGAGCTCAAGGTCACTGGGCGAGTTGGCTCGGTAGGAGAGTTGGAGGTACCGAGCAGCTTCAACCGAACCTTCGAAGACGGTCTGTGATCTACCTTGGTCCAACGAGAAGATCAGATCGTCGGCGTAGATATCCGCTCCCCGAACTCTAACTGTTGCCGGACCCCCATTTCGCTTCTCAAGCGCAATGACTAGGTGCCCCTGGGCGTCCAAGCCGCGCACCTCAAAGGTCAGAGTGGTCGCTGGCCAAGGTAAGCTCCAGCTGAGTCTTTGCTCCGGGTCCTTTTTGCTGAGTGCAACCGGTGGAAGGTCGCGATGCTCACTGGCGCGCTTGGTCGTGGAGTTGAGTGACCACGAGACCAGAGTGAGCCAGCCTACACCAGCTATGACGAGGAGTCCCAATAGCAAGAGAGTGATACGCACGGCTTCAACCTCGGACTCTTGGAACGTGGGCGGGTTGAGTGGTCTCTCGTTGTTTGGAGCCCGGTGGTTGCCCTCTCCTCCCGAGACATCGGAAGATTCTATCTAAGAGCATGATGTCGCTACCGTGTCTGTTCTTGGACTCTAGCTAACCGATCGGCAAGCGCACTCCGGCGAGTTCCTCCGCATACTGGAGGCGGGTTGGCCAATGTGTCTCCAGTCTTGATTCAGAGTGCTGCCCGGAAGCGCGGGCGGCGTCCCGGAAGGAACCTGCTCGTTGATTCTATGCGGACGGTGGAGACTCGCACAGCGCGAAGTGTCCCTTCCCGCCCTTCCACATACCGTGATGCCGAGACGCGGAGGGGTCGCGGCAGGCGAACTCGATGTCACGCTTCGTCGGCCAGTGAAGGATCTCGAAACGCTTCCCCCGCTTGATACTGCTTCAGGCGAGCTTCCTCCTCGAGGAGTGCTTCTGTGGGCGCGCGATCCAAGGCGGATTGCTGTAGCTCGATCGCTCGATCGAACTCGCCGCATTCCGCGTAGGCCGCGGCCAGCGTGTCGAGTTCTGGTTCGCTGTCCCAGTTAGTAAGTTCGCACGCCTTAGTGGCTAGGCGCACAGCTACGGGGCCATCGCGTGCCTCCGGATTTGGATGTGTGGCAAGGACCCAGCTGATCTCGTTCAGGCAGGCATGGTCTTCGGGGGCGGCGGCGATTGCCGCGGCGAAGTCCTCGCGCGCTTCAGCGGGCTTCCCTTGGCACAGCAACAAGTGGGCTCGCGCAACCAACTCTGGCCCGGTCGTCGGCTCTGCACTCCAGTGGCCCGGCCC
>JBCCHQ010000087.1:0-25843 GCA_039028735.1 Planctomycetota bacterium
GCGATGCCGGGAAGCACGACGAAGACCTGGCGCAACTCTTGGCTGAGCTGTTTCAGGACTGCGATCGTGCGGTGGATGCGCTCACGGTCCATCGCCTTGAACGGCTCATCGAGGAACACGAACTGCGGCGCGTGCACAACCGCCCGGATGAAAGCCTGCGCAAACGCCAAGCGAAAGCCCAACGACAGCGCCTCGAAGGTACCGCCCGACAGTTCTTGCGGCTGCAGGAAGTCGCTCTTCTCACTGGTGAACACCTGCAGCTGAAACTGCGGCGTTACCTTCAGGTCGTGATAGCGCCCCCCGGTCAAGTGCGGCAGCAGACGACGCATCGAGCGCCCTAGCGTCGGCCCCGTGCGGTGACGGATCGAATCGACGGATTCACCGTACAGCTGCAGCACGAGACGGCGGGTCTCGATTTCGTCGCGCACGGTATCGGCTTGCTCGCGTAGCTCTACGTTCTGTTCTTCGAGCACCTGCTGTTTGCCGGCTTGCTTGTGATACTCGTGGATCTCTGAATCGGCGCGATCGCGCTTCGACTGCTCGCGCTTCTGCGCCTCTTGGCTCTGCTGGACCTTCTTCTTGCACTCCTTCAGCGCGTTACGCTGCTTCTGGATCACGCGATTCTCGCGGTCTGCAAGTTTGCCGAAGTAAGCCGTCACACTATTCGTCCCGCCGAGCACCGCCTGTCGAGACTCGTCGAAAGTGTTCGCAGCATCGACGATCTCAGAGATCGTGCTGCCCTCGAGCGCTTGCTTGACGTCATCGAGGCGCGTCTGCTTGCGGTCGATCTTTGCCAGCATGTCTCGCTGCGCTTCGACGTCGGCCCGCTCGCCCGCCATCGCTGCGATGGCGTCGCTCTCTGCCGCGCTCCGGCGCCGATGCTTGGAAGCACGCACAAGCAAGAACAGCGACAGCAACACCAACACGCCACCGGAGGCGGCGCTGGCGATCATCACGATCCGTGTTCTCTCGGCATCGGCTGCCAGCTCGAACCAGTCCTGTCCGGTCCAGCCATAGTGGAGGTCTGCAGCAAACAGTCCCAAAGCCACTGCCAACAAGAAACACAGGAACGCGAAGAACAGCGCCAGACCGCGACCGCGACCGGCACGAGCAATCGTGTCTCGGTGCGCAGCCTCACGTTGGCGAAACGCTCCTTGCCCGGAACCGTCGAGCAGATCGGTCAGTGTCGAGACCGTGCTGTCGACTTCATCGAACAGCGCGTCCCCTGCCGTCGCGAGGCCCTGCATCTCTGCAAGTCCTTTGTGGATCGCTTGGACCTGCTCGTCCTTGCCCAGCTCGTCCGGCGGCGTCGTGTACGCCGGCTCGAGCTTTGCCAGCGCTTCCTGCAGTTCTGGGAGCCGCCCCTTCTTGACCGACTTCAGGCGCTCACGGAGACGCTCACGATCCTTGACGCGATCCGCCGCCTGCGTCTCGGACGCAACAAGCGGCTTTTCTTCTGCCGACAATTCATCGAGCTTGCGCCCATGGTTGTCACGGGTCGCCTCCACTTCGGGAATGCGGGCGATGTTGGGCAGGTACTTTTCGATCTGCTGGGTGTTGCGCCGAATGCTCGCCTGCAGTCGCCCGAACTCCTCTTCGTACTCGTCGATCTCGTGCTGCACGCTGGTCGCAGCCTCGATCAGCACGTCAGCCCCGACCATCCGATCGAGATACTGCCGCATCTGTTCTGGCGAACGAGGGAAGTCTTGTTCCGCAAGATAGAAGCTCTTGCCGAAATCGTCGAACGAGAAGCGCAGCAGCCGTGCAAGTGCCTGCTGCACTTGAATCGTGCCGGCAGCGAGATCTGGTCCCGTCAGTTCACCGCTTTCGGTGATCGGCATCAGGCGCGAGTAGTTGGTGCCGTAGCGATCGATCTCACGCCAGATGCGAAACGCGCCCTCCCCTTCGACGACGAAGTCCACCTCCACGGTGCAGAAGTCTCGATCCCAGTGGATCAGATCGAGCACCGACCCTTGCTCACTGGTCGCACTCTTGGCAAAGAGCGCAAACTGCAGCAGCTCCCCGAGGGTCGACTTGCCCCCCTCGTTCTTTCCCTCGACGCCGATCAAACCATCCGATGGCAGGCCTTCGACGTTGAGCTCGTGGAACTTCATGAAGTTCTCGGCGCGAAGAGCGAGGATCAGCATGCGTCCTCCTCCTCACCGAGGAGCTTGCGCAGCTTCTGCGCTCCGAGTTCGAACGCCCGGCGATAGCGGGCGACCTGCTCGACGTCTTCGTTCGTCTCGAACGCGCGGTCCTTTTTGTCGCAAATCCGCAGGAACTCGACGAGGGGTGGATCCACGGCGAGTTCGCTAAACAGGAACTCTTTGTCGTCAGCTCTGTGGCGGGGATTGTCGTCTGAACTCGGAGGCATCTCTCTCGTTCCCATGCACGGGGTCATTGACCTGCACGTCCAACGAGATTGTGCCGCGTACTCCACGCTGCCACAAGAGCTTACCGCGATGACTAGGGTCGCTGCAGATCTCAGTCGGTGACGACGGCGTGGCGGTTGATCAGCGTCTGCAGACTGGCCCGCACCTGAGCGGCATCTTGAAAGCGGCTGTCGGGATCGACGTGCATCAGGCGATCGACGAACTGCTCGACGTCGGGGGGGATGTCGGGACATACCTCTGACAGTGGCCGGCGGTCCCCTTCGAGTGCCTTCATCATGACCTCGATCGGAGTCGAGCCCTCAAACGGCACATCGCCCGACAGCGCCTTGTAGAACGTGACGCCGAGGCTGTAGAGGTCCGACCGAGCGTCGGCATTGCGGAAGTCCCGGGCCTGTTCGGGCGCCATGTAGTACGGCGTACCCAAGATCGAGCCTGCTTGCGTGACCGTCGAGATGTCGCCGCCCATGACCTTCTTGGCGAGGCCGAGATCGGCCAGCTTCACCTTGCCTTCTGGGGTCAGCATGATGTTCTCGGGCTTGATGTCTCGGTGCACGATCTCCTGCTTGTGAGCATGCAGGAGCGCCTCGACAACCTGCTCGGCGATCTCGAGCGCTTCGGCGAGGCGTAGCTTGCCTTCGCGCTGTAGGCGGTGAGCCAGGTCTTCGCCCTCGACGTACTCCATCGTGTAGAAGAAGACGCCGTTGCCGAAGCCGGCATCGTTAATGTGGATGATGTTCGTATGGTTCAGGGCCGCAGCAGCGCGCGCTTCTTGTAGGAAGCGCTTCACGAACAGTTCATCTTCGGCCAGGTCCTGCGCCAGAACTTTCAGCGCGACGGCACGCCCGAGGTTGATCTGCTCCGCCTTGTAGACGGTGCCCATCCCCCCAGCCGCAATGCGCTCGACGACTCGACAGCCGCCCAACTCTTTGCCGATTAGATCGTCTCCCGACGGCGGTGCCGTGGCCGCCGACTGCGAGACCGGGGTGTTCGGACGCGGCCGGTGGCTCGTGAAGATCAACTCACCGGAGCATTGGTTGCAGATGTACTGGTTGTCGCGGCGATAGTCCTCGACCACCAATTCGAGACGACAGGTCGGGCAGTACAGGATCAACAGCTTCAGAGACGACAGAACCTCCTTGAGGTCCTCGAGCCCAACGATGCCACGGGCGACGAGGATGTTCCCGATGGGAGCCTCCTTGCCTTGCCGCCGTAGCTCTTCTTGGACTCGCAGACATTCGCGCACCTGGTCGATGCCGACCAACTTGCGGCGCACGAGTTCCTGACCGATCCGTAGCGGGGAATCGGCTGCTTCCGTCGTCATGAGCGGCTCCTGTTTGCTCGACCGTCAGGCGAGGCCTGACCGCGCGAGTTGCCAGCCGGCGCGAGTGCCGGCCGGAGTCCGCTCCGATCGATCACAGGCTGCCGAGAATGGCCTCCACCTCGAGGTGATCCAGCGTCAGCTGCTGGACCGTACTTATTTTGTCGGTATCCGTCGGCTGGATGCGTAGGGGCATGTCGTGGATTTTGCTCCCCACGGTGTAGGAGTCCTCAGACGCCAAGAAAGTCGGAATTCCTGACTCTTTCAGGAGTTCGATGATCCGGTCGTGGGGACGCTGGCCACCCGAGAGAACCAGTCCCGACGGGCCGCCGGGGTTGCGCTGGGAGCACGCACAGGCCGTCACGATAATGTCTTCGCGGTCTCCAGGCGTGATGATCAGCGACTTCGGCGCAAAGTAGGCGAGAGCCCGGTGCGGCGTCATCGCACCGATCCGGACGGTATCGATCACGGCCTCGGCGTGCGAAGTTCCGCAAAGCATCTCTCCATCGAGATACTCACTGACTTGGAGGAAGCGGAACCAGCCGAGCGCCGGGGATTCCGGGATCAGTCCGCGCAGCGGAATCCCGACCCGCTCCATGCTCTTACGTGCGTACGGCTCGTACGACGCCATCAGATCGGCCGGCACGCGATTGATCACCGCACCGATCGTCTCCACCCCGGAGGCCTTGAAGTACTCCTTGCTGAGCGCCGCCACATCGAACGGGTTCGTGATCATCGTTCCGTACGGAGCCACCAGCAGCGCCTTGCAACCTAGTTCTGCAGCCACGCGAGCGTTCGGAAGTCCCATCGCGGTGCCGAGCGCAGCACTGCCGGTCCCCTCGACGACGATGACGTCGCGCCCCTCAGAGATGCGGCCGTACGATTCGCGCACCTTGGCGAGCATCACGTCGACGTCGGCGGGGCTGACTTCCGGCCAGTCGCTCTGGCTCAGCGTCACCGGGCACATGTCTTTGATGTTCTCGTGCAGCTGACAAGTCTTCTCGATCAACATCGCGTCGACGTCGAGCGCTTCCGTTCCAGCACGCACACGCGCAAGCCCCACCGGCTTGATGAACCCAACTTTGTAGTTCTGGGAAAGATCGTGGGTCAGACCCAAAGTGACAATGGTCTTGCCGGCGTTGCGTCCGGTGGCCGTCACGAAGAGTGGCGTCTTCATCGCGACTTCGCTTCCTGTTCTGGGCCCTCGTCTGGCGAGGGAAGTTTCTCGATCAAGGCGCGGAATGCGCCCGTTGCATGCAAGTCGATTCGACGCCTGCTACCACCGATGTGCTCGAGGCACAACTGAATACGATCCGTTGGCAACAATTCACGAATGCGTTCGCCCCACTCTACCGCAACCACCCCGCCACTGCGCATCTCATCCCAGCCGTGATGGAGCAGTTCCAGGGGGTCCTCCAATCGGTAGGCATCGATGTGGTAGAGCGGGCACGTGCCCGGGTGTTCGTGGCAGATCGTGAACGTCGGACTTCGCACTCCACCAGCGACGCCGAGGCCAGCCGCCAACCCGTGCACGAAGTGCGTCTTGCCCGCGCCCAATGGCCCCAGCAACTCGATCACGGTCCCCGCCGCGACTTGCTCGCCGAGGGCACGCCCCAGCGCGGTCGTCTGCGCCGCGGCGTTGGTCTCGATCGTGCGTACGAGGGGAACTTGCGACATGCTTCACTTCCTGCAGCGTGGCCAAATCCGGCACAGCCGAACGGCGGAATGTAGCAGTGGCCGGTGCCCTGTCAAGGAGCCCGTGGTAACGTAGGCGCATGATTCGACAGCGTTCTCGAGCAGCACCCCATCGACGGCTCTCCTGTTGGCTGCTGTACCTTGTGGTGACCGCCACCTGCAGCCCGCTGCAACCGCTCCAGGTTGCCGCCCAGGAACCCACAGCGGACCGACCAGAGCAGATACCGCCGCAGCAAGCGCTCGCCTGGCAGCGGCAGCTGCGCGTCGGCGCCCGTCACCTCCCCTACTACTCACCGCCGTGGGCCGAAGACTTCGGCCCCCTCGGGCGCGTCCAGGGGTGGCTCGAAGGGGAGCTACCACGGGCCCGGTTCGGTTTCGCACAGATCCTGCAACAGGTTGCCGGCGAGCGGCTGTTGCCGCCCGGTTTCGACGCGGCTGCTCCGTTACCACTCACCATCCCATCGGCAGCCACAGTACTTCGCAACTACGTGACTGCCCTGGGGCCAGCTGCGGCCGATTTGATCGTGCCGCGTAGCAAGGAAGCACCCGCGTGGCCGAGCGCAGTCGAGTTCTGGCACCCGACATTCGCCGAGCACGCCGCGGTACAGTTTGCTCTGGCCGTGGAGGGCGCGAACGTGCAAGAGCTGCAGCGCTGGCGCCGGGCACCGAATGCACCGCACCTCGCCGCGCAGGTGGATACGACGCTGCGGCAGATGGTCGCAGCGTGGGTCGCCGCCGATCGTGACTCGAGCACCACCGCGACCTACCCGATCGACCGCGCGCCAATCGCGCCCGTCCCAACCGCGTTGCACCGGCGTGCGCACTACGCGTTGGCCAATCGTCACCCGTCGCCGCGGGGTGAGTCTGACGGCGAATCTCAAAAGGGTCGCAAAGGCGCGGCACGGGAGAGCGAGCTGACCCCCGATCCGACGGCTTCTCCAAGCGGCAACTTCCGGCCGCTTCCGACCAACCTGCACTACCCGGTGCTGCGCGGCGACGATGTGATCCTCGAGGTGGGTTCTCGCATCGTCTGTCTCGACGCCGGCGAGAAGCTTGCACTGCGGTGGCAGCTGACGGCCCCCACTCTTGGCGGCGCTACCGGTGCCGCACCGAACCGGATCGCGGCTGCACCGGTAGCGGGACCCAACGGATTGTTGGCCGTCCGCGTCAGTAGCGGACTGCCCGAACAGATGATCTTGCTACAGCAAGACCTGCACAAAGCGTTCAGTGGCAGCAGAAGCGACGCTGCAGAGCGTCTGGACGCACTCCGCTGGAACCATCTCGCGCTGCTCAGAATGCACGACGACGGCGCGCCCGAGATCATCGCGACGCCACAACTGGACGCGCTCTTGGCTACTAGGACCGTCATCGCGCCGCCACTCTTTGCCGGCGGGTCGCTGATCGTCGTTACTTGCAGCGGTTGGTTCGAAGTCGGATTCCATGCGATTGCGATGGATCTCGCGTCCGGCGCCATCCAGTGGCAGCGACGTCTTGGACACGTCGCCCCACGGACGTGCAGCTGGGACAGTCGCCAGCGGATTCGGCAGGCCCAACTGGAACGCTTCGAGAGTTCGGTGCTCGTGACGGTGGACGGTGGTTGGTGCACGCGCCTCGACCTGGCGACCGGAGCGCAACTCGGCACGCTGATTCACGACAACCTGCCGGAGATCACGCCCGAGGACGCCAACACCGGTATCTCGTTCCATGGCATCGCAATGATCGACCACTCCGGACAAGAACAACGGTATCCAGCGCCGACGATTCGTTTCCAAGTGGCCGACCGGGAGCTGTGGGCACTGCTCCCCCCTCGGGGCCGACGCGTGCTTGCGATCGATCCGCAAACGATGCGCTCACCGTGGCAATCACCGGTCGTTTCACCGGAAACCTGCCTGGTTGGATCGCACAAGGGGCGCGCGATCTTGCTGGACCTGCGAACGCCGAAGGACGCGACCACAATTGCGCTTCACTTCATCGAACTCACCGACGGCAGCAGTCAATCGCTCGCATTATCGGTCCCAACTCCCAGCGATCTCGGGGCCCGCGAGCCGATCGTGACCGGCCCACCGAGCCTCCACGGAGACGCGCTGTGGTTGCCCACTGTCGGTGGCTTGCTGATCTGGCATCTCGACAAGCTAGTACGCAACCCACAGGTGCTGCCGTGGCCCCCCAAGACCGTCGGGGGCAGCGTCTTTCCGCTGCTGGACGGAAACCTGATCGCCATCACGCGCGGTTCGGAGCGCCGACATAGCGCCCCGAAGCGGCCCCCTGTGCACGGTCGGATTGAACTGCTGGAGCCGCGGATCGCCCCCAGCTAGCAGAATCCTGCACTGCCGAGTGCAGCGAAACCCGATAGCAGATGTATGAAGCTCCTCGCCGCCACTCTCACGATCGGCTGCCTCGCGATCGGCGAGTTGCCGACACAGAACCTCGCGATCGGTGATCGTCAGCTACCGGTGATCGCGACGACACCGAGTGAGCCCCACCCGTTGACCGAGATCGAACAGCACCTCCGTGCCGGGCGTTACGTGCAAGGGGCCGAGTTGCTGCGCGACTTTGTCCCTAGCTGCGGCGGCCGGCTGCTGGCGCCACCCGGCAACTGGCTGGCGCCACGCCGCTGGGGACGCCTGGGAGCACCCGATGAGGTCCTGCGCGAGTGGTTCGACACGCTGCGCACAGATCCGGCAATCGAGCTGCCGTTGTTCGTGATCCCTGAAAACCTCGCCCAGACACGCAACGACGTCGCACCGATCCTCTGGCACCCCGGCCTGCGTAGTGAGCTGCGGCGCGAACGCGACCTGGCTCTCGAGAGTAATGACATCGGCGCCGCGTGGCGCCTGACTCGATCACTACAGCCGGAGCGCACGCAACCATCACCGGTGGAGGCGACACTGCTCGCCGCGATCACTCAGGCATTGCCAACCTCACCACTGGTACACGCCTTCCAGCCTCTGCCGCAATCATTGGAGCTGGCGCTAAGGATCCCGTTGAGCACGACCAGCGAAGTCGCAACGCCGCAGAGTAACGCTCACGGCGCCCCGCCCGGCAGACACCGCAAACCACCTCAATACGTGCCGACCTATCCACTGATCGTCGACGACACGGCTGTTATCGTGACGGGCATGCGCGCGCGCGGCATCGCGATCGGGACCGAGCCCCGAGTTGCCTGGGACCAACAGCTCGCAACGATGACCGAGGGGCTACAGCCCGCGCTCGTCCACGTCCCGATCGCCCCGCAAGCGCTCGCCGAGTTCCTGCTGATTCCCGCACGGACGACGGCTACGGCAACCCCACGCCCCAGTCCCCGGGCGGCACGGTGGCCGCGATCGTGGCTGCAATGGCGGGCCCTGTTGCGGCAACCACCGCGCCCCCCCGTTGCCACGGCGGGGCCGTTGCAACAACTCTTCGACGCCGCCACTCGGCACGGCACAGTCGTCGCGCAACCACTGCAGACGCGAGGGCGCGTCTACCTGCTGGTCGCCGCCGGTTGGCAGCAGTGCACGCTGCACTTGCTCTGTGGCGACGCCGGCACCGGCCGGCTGCTGTGGACCCGCAAGCTCGGCGCGACCCAGCACCAGTGGCATAGTTCACGAGACCTCCGCACGCTGCTGCCGACCGGGCAACTGCTGCGCTACGGCGACGACATTATCGTCAGCACCGGGCGCGGTTTCCTCTCCCGGGTCGACGCCACGACGGGCAGTTATCGCGGCGTCATCCTTTACGAGAGCTGGGGCTACGCGGGCCTTCCCTTCACGCAGCAATTGAGCGTCGGCAACGTCGAATTGCGGACGCTGCCCCGCCCGGCCGTGCGGCCGCCCAGCCCGATACTTCTCGACACCGCTACTGGAACGCCGCTTCTCACGCTGCTGCCGGACGATTCGCAGCACGTCCTGGCGATCGATCTGGCCGCGTGGAACGTCCATTGGGCGCATGGCCCCGTACAGCGCTTCGCGACTCTGTTCCCGGCCGGCGCTCGAGAGGTATTGATCCTCGACGGCGATGCCTCAGCAGGCGCACGCCACGCCCCTGCACGTTTTGTCGATCGCAGCAGCGGCCGGGTCGTGCATGAAAGCGGCTTGGCACTGCCGGCTTCACCCCAAGAGAATGCAGCGCTGCTGAACGGACCTCCACTGCTCGTCGGAGCGACCGTCGTCGTCTCGACGCCGACAGGGATCGGGCACGTGCCGTTGGCCGCGCTACGCCGAGATGCTGCGCCAGCGATCACCCTGTGTTCGTGGCCGCGCGGTAGTCGCGGCGGCTGCCTGGCGCCGCTGCCCAATGGTCAATGGCTGGCCATCACCGCGGGCACCACAGATGAGGAGCCGGCGGCCATCGAAATCTACCAGGAGATCACCAAGGGCGGCGGAGACGCAGGCAGGGAGAACGAGGACTAGACCTCGGCGTCGGCTTCTGGCGCCGGGGCGCGTTCGAAATCGAGGCGCGGGGCATCCCCCCACAGCTCATCGAGTTCATAGAAGAGCCGCGTGTCGCGGTCGAAGAGGTGCACGACCACTTCACCGTAGTCGAGACAGATCCAGCGACCCTCCCGCGCCCCAGCCGTGCTGAGTCGCGGGAGGCCGCTCTTCTTCAGGATCTCTGCGACCCCATCCCCGAGGGTGTTGAGGCCGCGTTGTGACGTACCGGTAGCGATGACGAAGTAGCCACTGATCTGAATCAGCTGCTGCACGTCGAGAATGACGATCTCCTCGGCTCGTTTGGAGTCGAGAAACCGAGCGATTTGCTCGGCGATCGCGCGCCCGTCGACCTCTTCTGTCTGCGCTGCCGCTTCCGTCACGAGTACTTCCTAGCCAGCCATGCTCTTGAACAGCGGCACGAAAACCACCGACACAATGCACATGAGCTTAATGAGAATGTTCAGCGACGGTCCACTGGTGTCCTTGAACGGGTCACCAACCGTGTCGCCGACGACTGCAGCCTTATGGGCTTCAGAACCTTTGCCCCCGTGGGCGCCGGTCTCAATGTACTTCTTCGCGTTGTCCCAAGCACCTCCGGCGTTCGCCATGAAGATGGCGAACAAGACGCCAGTCACCAGCGCCCCGGCGAGCAAGCCGCCGAGCGCTGTCGTGCTCCAGCAACCCACGACGATCGGCACGATCACGGCCAAGAGACCCGGGAGGATCATCTCGCCCAGCGAGCCCTTCGTCGAGATCGCCACGCAGGACGCGTAGTCCGGCTCGCCCTTGCCCTCGAGAATCCCGGGGATCTCACGGAACTGGCGACGCACTTCCTCGATCATCTTACCGGCGGCACGCCCCACGGCCTTCATCGTCATGGCCGAGAACATGAACGTCATGGCGCCACCGATGAACAAGCCGATCGTGACCTTGGAGTCGAGGATATTGATCCCTCCGGCACCTGCGGCGTTCAGGCCAGCGCTCTGCGCAAACGTCGAGAACAGCGCCAGCGCGGTCAGAGCTGCCGAACCGATGGCGAAACCCTTACCGATAGCAGCCGTCGTGTTTCCGACAGCATCCAGCGCGTCGGTGCGCTTGCGCACTTCCGGATCGCAACCCGCCATCTCGGCGATACCACCCGCGTTGTCGGCAACCGGGCCGTAGGCGTCAACACCCAGCGAGATACCCAGCGTCGAGAGCATGCCAACCGCCGACATCGCAATGCCGTACAGACCACCGAGCTCTTGCGCGAGGTAGATCGCCACCAGAATGCAGAGCACTGGTGCTACCGTCGACTGCATTCCAACTGCGAGTCCTTGAATGATGTTCGTCGCGCTCCCCTGCTCGGAGTGCTGCGCAATCGATTGTGCATGGCGCATCTGCTCGGACGTGTAGTACTCGGTGATCTTGCCGATCAAGACGCCGACCACGAGGCCCGACATCAAGGCGCCGAAGATGCCCCACTTGCCCTTGGCAAGCCCAAGCGCCGTCGCGGTCTCGTCGGTCAGCTCGGTCATGCCGATCACGGCTGCCGCGCCACCTGCAAACAAGATACTTGCGACCATCAGCCCCTTGAAGAGTGCCCCGTGCAGGTGCGACTCGTCCGTCGACTTGACGAAGTTCGTTCCAATGATCGACGCCAGGATGCCAAGCGCAGACAACAGCACCGGCAGCATCACCAGGTGCATTTGGTCCGTGAGGCCGGCACCAATCATTGCGGTCAGTCCAATTGCCATGCTGGCGACGATGGATCCGACATACGACTCGAACAGGTCAGCACCCATTCCAGCCACGTCACCAACGTTGTCACCGACGTTGTCGGCAATCGTTGCGGGGTTTCGTGGATCGTCTTCCGGGATGCCTGCTTCGACTTTACCGACCAGGTCGGCACCGACATCGGCGGCCTTCGTAAAGATTCCACCACCGACGCGCGCAAACAACGCGATCGACGAGGCACCGAACGAGAAGCCGAAGATCGGTTCGACATAGTCGCCGGTGAGCTTGCCCTTGAAAAGGATCAGCAACACCGAGACGCCCAGTAGCGCGAGGCCGACCACGGTCAAGCCCATGACGGTTCCGGACGCGAAGGCAACGTTGAGGCCGTCACCGAGGCTCTTCTTGGCAGCCTCAGTCGTCCGCACCGCACTCTTCGTGGCGACGCGCATACCGACCCAACCGGCGATGGCACTGGAGATGGCGCCATACAAGAACGCGCCAGCCGTATACATCCGAGTGTCTTCGTTCGGCATGAACATGCCGAGCAACACGGCAACGATGATCGCGAAAACTGACAGGTACTTGTACTCGGTCGACAGGAAAGCCATGGCCCCGTCTTGAACCGCTTTCGCCAACTTGCGCATGGTGTCGTCCCCATCGGACTGTCCCATGATCCAGCTACGCTTGATAACGGCGTAGATGAGAGCTACGACGGCGCACCCGATGGCGACATAAGCGCCGTTGGTGCTATTGATCAACGTATCCATGGTTCCTTCCCCTAGGAGACTCGTGTCTCCTGGTTTCTCTTTCTGAATCTCGCCGGCAACCCCAACTTGTGCCGCTCCGCGAAACTCATGTTTTCGTTGTGGAGAGCCGCGCTCCCCCGTCCCTCAACGACAAGACGACCCGAAACGGCGCGACACGTCCTCGGGTCGAGGAGCATCGCGTCCGCTCGCAGCCATCGTGGCCGACGAGGAACCCCAGATTGCGGCGTTGCGGAGGCCTCTACAGGCCCCCAAATGACCGTGGCGTATAGCACAGGCGGGTTTTGGAGGCAACAGGGGTGTGTGGGATCCGCCGGGCGCCCCAGACCTTGCCCCGATTCTGGGCGCTGGGCATGCCCTCAGGGCGCTCTCAGGGGCCGGCCAGGCGGTGTGCGCCGACGGGCGCAACTGGGACCGGCTGGGGCCCGGCCGTCGCGGCGCAGTCGCGAATCAGCGAATCGACGAGTAGGTGCCGTGGTGGTCGCGGGCCAGCTTCTTCATGAAGCCGACGTTGGCGCCGCGAAAACCGAGCGTGTGGATCGTGACCCGGCGGAATCGGTTCACCTTCTTGACGGCCTCGATGATCGGATCGGTCTCGATGACTTCCCCTTCCTCGAGATCGGTCGGAGATCCGTCCGACAGCAAGAAGATCGTGTCGGCGTCCTCGACCTCGAAGGCACGCATCAGGGCACCCTGAGTGTTGGTGTACTTGTTGGGCTGCCAGCTGCGGATGAACTTGATGGCACGTTCCTTGTTCGACTTCGTCGCTTTGACGAGCTTGCCGTCTTTCCACACCGTCACCACGGTGTTGAACGACACGATGTTGAACTGCACGTCATCGCGCAGTTCGAGGATGACTTGAATCAGCTCGCGCTTGGCGCGCTCCATGCGGCTGATTCCACCCCCTTTGCTCCCCTCTTCACGAGCGGTCTTGTCGATCTTCTCCATACTCTTGGAGGTATCGATGACGAAGACGACTTTCTTCGACGCGATCTCGTTGCCAAAGATCTTCGGCAGCTTCAGGTCGCGGGTCGGCCGATAGACTGCAGTCAGCGCTTGACGCTCATCGGTGAATCCCGGTGGCTTCCATTCGTGGCGCTGGATCTCCCACCAGTTGGCCCAATCCTCATAGACCGTGTAGCTCTCGTTGGTCAGCGCCAACAGCGAGATGCGTGTTTCCGCCCACAGCGAGTCCTGGGTGCCTTGCACGGTCCGATAGAAACGAATCAGGGCCTCGACCACAGCCTTGTACGGTTTGGCGCGCAACCCTTGGAGCGCGGCGACCAACAGCGTCGGGTTCTTCGAGTTCTCCAAAACGAACAGCAGCGGCGCCGCACTCTTTTCGCCTTCGAACGCCGACAGCGTCTCGATGATCAAGATGCCGCGCGCTTGCGACTTCGTTTTGGCCAGTTCGCCGCGCAGGTAATGCACGCCACCCTTGTGCTTGCTCCACAGCAACGCGTTACGCACGGACGTCCGCACGGGGTCGCCGGAAAAGCGCTCCCCTGCCCGGAGGATCAAGTCCAAGGCCCGTTCGGTTCCGAACATGCCCAACGCTTCGACGTACTGCGCGATCTCGTCGGGGTCCCCGTTGCGAATCGCCTTCTTCAGCGCCTTGATCGTGTCGCGCTGCTCCTTCTTCTCGTTGGAGCTCAGGTCGTCGTCACGGGCCGCGTCCTTACTGTCGTCTTCCCCTTCGGGAGTCGGCCGCGGCGGCTCTTCGTCTTGTGCGAATACCGAATCGACCTCGACACAAACACCGAGGAACAGCAGTGTCAGAAAGGCCGCGTGAATCCAGAGGCTGCGCAGTGTGGCGTGGCTACTCATCGGAGTTGTTTGAACTTTCCGTGGTTCTGAAAAGCCAACTTGCTCATGAAACGGCGCAGATTGCGCCCTGCCTGCTCGAAACCAATTGCGTGAATCTTGACGCGCCGGAAGCGATTCAGCTCCCGTGTACGCTGCAAGATCGGCTTCGTCGGCAGCAACACGTCGTCGCGCCGCGGAGCCCCGTCCGACAACAGATAGATACTCGTGACCCCCTGCACATCGAACGCGCGATCGATGGCTTCGTCGGTGTGGGTTTGTCCTTCGGCGGCCACGTTGGTGACGTAGCGGATGGCGAGCTGCTTGTTCTTCGGCGTTGCGGGCACCAGTTCGTCTTGGAACTCATCGATCTGGTGGTTGAAGGTCAGGATGTTGAACTTCACCTTGATCGGTAGCTCTTGCAGCACCCGCACCAGCTCTGCCTGGACGCGCGCCAGACGGCGGCGGGAATCCGGAATCTGATCCTGCGGGATCTTCTCTTTCTTCTTCTTTTTCTTCTTCTTGACGACGCCAGTGAGCGGGCCGCCATCTTTGCCATCGCCCCCCTTGCCGGTCTCTTCTGGCGCTGCGTCCTTCTTCATCATGCTGCCGGAGATGTCCAAGACAAACAGCACGCGGTCGTCAGGGATCTCGATGTCAAAGAAACTGGGGCGTCGCAGGACCACCGCTGTCCCTGCGTCGGCCTTCGACCCTTTCTTCTGAAAAGCGCTGTGATCCTTGCGGTACGGCTGCCAGAAACGCTTCCAGTCTTGCGACTCGTCAGAGTCGTAGCCGGTCAGTCGGGTCAGCGCCGTGCGAATCTCGAACTTGATCAAGCCGTCGCCACCGCCGGACGCGCGCTCGTGAAACGCCAGTGCGTCGATCAGGGGACCCACAGCCGAGAGGTTCTCGGTTTCTTGGACGACCTCTAGCACGGCGATCACGACCCCGGGATAGCGATCCTCGAGGTTGGCCATCAGTGCATCGAAGGCTGCTGGTTCCTTACGCTTGCTGAGAACCACCGACATCACGATCCGGACGCGGTGATCCTTGTTCCGGTTGGCATGGTAGATCATACGCTCGAGGGCCTCGGCCGAAGGCATGGCCACCAAGCGTCCGCCGATGTGACGTTCGAGATCGTAGTTGTCCCCTTTGAGCCCGACGTCGGCCAAGACGTCGATCGCTTCCTTGGTCTGCATCGCAGCCAGTTGGTCCGCGACCCACTGTGCGCGTGATGTACCGTGGGTCTTGATCGCCTTGACGAGCTCTTTCTTGAGCTCGTTGGCGGTAACCGGCTCGTCGTCTTGACCCCAGAGGCAACCGAGCTGTAGCACTCCTGCGAGCAAGGTGAGGCCTAAGGCCAAATTGAGGGAGAGGCGCATGCTGATCTCTTTCCGAGAGATGGTTGCTGGCTGGGCTCAAAGTCGCTAGCGACCGCCAACACGGACAACCGGAAACCTGGGACCCGCACTTAGATACGCGGTTTGGACACCCCACATTCACTCCAACTGAGAACCGACGCTGCATCCTGATTGAGCCGACCGCCGGGTGGCGGACGAATAACAGGACGAGGCGTTCCCGCGATTCCCGTGGACAAACATGGACCGCGCGAGGGATCCGGGGCGGATTGTAGCCTCGCTAGAGCGGGAGAGCGACGATTTCGCTAGGAGCGAGACCGCGCCGCGTGGCAAGTCGCGTGCCCGCGAAGTTCCCGGAACGTCCTGAAGGCCCCCTCCTAAGCAAAGAAAAGTTAAGTACTTGCAGCAAGAAACAGGCGTCGGTTGGGCGGGATGCCAGGGGTGTTGTATGCTTCAGCGAACGAGAAGTCTTCCAGCCTCTCCGATTCGACACAGGTCACCCGAAGTGCGCGTCCTCGCGGCGAGCCTCGGGGCTAGAACCATCCCAGATAAAGGCAAACTGTCCGAAAGGGCAGGTCGCAAAGCCACGGGCCCTCTTCCGAAGAATCGGACGGGTAGCCGGGCTACCGGGAAGGGGTGCTTGCCATCCTTGGCATGCACTCGAGGGGTTTCCTTGCTTCCTAGACGTTTGCTTTCGGGGATGGGACGAGGTCACACTTGTCCTGTTACCAGCTTCCCAAGCGAAACCCCATCTGCGCCCTCGTTGTGTTGTTCGCGGCCCTTTGCGGCTGCAACAGCGGCGGGAGCAGCAGCTCAACGATCACCCAAGCCAGCAGTGTTCGCGTCGACGCGCTCACGGTGACACCCGTCGCCGACGGGACCGAAGTAGAGTTCGAACTCGTCTCCGCCGACGGGCGCCCGGCATCGGTATCGCTGGCGTACAGCGAAGACCGCGGCCTCGAGTTCTTCCCCGCGACGATCGATGGTGAGTACGAGGAACTGGAAGCGTCGGCTGACGGTGTCACGCACACTGTCCTCTGGCCGCACGATTCAGACCTCGGCACCCTCCCGCAAGGCGACCTGATGTTGCGCCTGACGCCGCGCGAAGCCAACTCGACGAACACTGGCCCGCACTCCTATTCAGGAGTCTTTGCCCTCGGGAACAACACAGCGCCGCAGCTGCACTCGGTCACGACACCTACCGACACGCAAGGTGGCGAAGTCCTCGTCACGTACAGCGTATCCGACGAACAGGCCGATCGCATCGAGCTGCAACTCGAGTTCTCTATCGACAACGGCGCCAACTGGGCACCAGCGACCGCCGCCGCAACCGGCGACGGCATCGACGCGATCCCGACGAGCGCATCGCCAGTGATCCATACAGTGTCCTGGTTTCCTCAAGTCGACGTCGTCAATCCGGTCACGTCTGCCGCAATGCTGCGACTGACCGCCCGAGACGTCGAAGACGGGAACACGCTGACAACCGGTAGCTTCGGGCTGAATCTGTTGGCCCCGCAACTCACGCTGTTGACGGTTGGCGACATCCCGAAAGAGATGAACGGCTCGATCGACTACACCAACGATTCAGGTGGCAACGTCGATTTTCATGTACGTGTACCGACGTCTGGCTTTCAGCTGACGGTCCGCTACGCGCCAACACCCGGTGGGCAGCTGATCGACCCGACGACGCTGTCGGTGACTTGCAACCGTCCTGTTGGCGCCCTGCCGATCGGTGCCGAGCTGGGAGCCGAGTTCGACGCTGGGGAGACAACCGCGCGCTGGACCCTGCCTCCCGACCTGTCACTCCCGACTGGCTGGGCCACGTTCACCGCTCGTGTCCGTGACGTCATCGGCAACTGGTCCAACGCGATGGAGTTCGAAGTCGAGGTGATCAACGCCAGCGGCTTCGACCGCCCCTTCGACCAAGTGGACCGTTGGTATCTCGATTTCAGCCGCGACCAGTTCTCGATCTCGTCTGCGGGCACCAACACGATCACGATCTCTTCTGCGCTGGGCGGCAACGGTCAACCAGACTTCCAAGAAGACCTCGAGATCATCGGCCTTCGCTCACCAGACCCGCTGGACCCCAGCGCAGCGATCAACACGAACAGTCGCATTCAGGTCGAGATACAGGATGCAATCATCCGCCACCTCAACACGCTCTACGGCGGCAACCCAGACGGTACTGGCATGTTCTCGCCGAACCTGCAGTTCACGGCATCGCCGGGTGGCCACACGTCGACGATTCGTGTCGGCGGAGACGACTCGGTGCCGGGCTATACGTTGGGACGAGCACACTTCGACCACCGTAACGCCGTCGGCAACAACAACACCGCCAGTAATCTTGGTTGCTTCACGACGAACTTCATCGGCTACTACATCAACTCTTCTTCGCTCTTTCGATCACGCTTCGACCCGCTGATTCGGGGACGGGGCACGCCGGTCGGCGAAGACATTGACGACGCAATCGTGCTGCACCCGAACTTCGTTCGAATCAGCTCTGCGAACACGCCAGCCCAGAACGATCGCTACGACGACATCTTCATTGCGATCGACGCTCTGGGACGCGCGGTCGGCGTGATCCTTGCCCACGAAGTAGGCCACTCGATCGGACTCTGTTCCAACGGCCCGCCGCCCAGCGGTCTGTTCGGGGGGGTCCGCGGACCCAACTGGTCCGGTGGCTTCACGAACTCGTTTCACTTCGACTCACCCGGCACGAACATCATGGCTGCAGCGCTGAGCTTCTCTGGGTCGATCACCCAAGGCTCGAACGGCTACAAGTTCAACGAAGTCAACAGTGCCTACTTGAGCGAGATGATCCTATTGCAGTAGCGACGCCTTCCTTTTCGAAGGCACCCCGGCGGCCGGATCGAGGGGTCGGTCAGGAAATCGGACGACAAGAACCAGTAATTGAAAGGAGCAATGCCGTGACGCGACGGGTAATGAAGCCAGCGATGACATTCGCAGGTGCCCTGCTCGCCTGGGCAGCGCTCACCTTGACAACCCCCCAGACGGCCTCTGCAACCGTTGCAGACGATTTTTGGCCCTTGGTGATCCAGGCAGATTCTGCCGTTTGGGGGACGTTGACGGGGCTCGAAGAGCGCGGCGATGATCGCTTGCTCGAGGTCTCGGTCAGCGAGACTGTCCTGCCGCTGGGGTTGAGGGGCCCCAGTGTGCTGCGACTAGTCGAACCTGCCGGCCGGCTCCCCGAGGGAACGCCGCTCCGACAGGGAGCCTTCGGGCTCTTTCTCTTTTCGACCGCTCTCGACGGTACCGGGCCTACTGTGCCCGTCGACGGCGTTTTCATTCCTCACGGTTTTCTACACGGAGATCCCGGTTCCGTGGACCGTGCGGCCGTCGCGTCCTTGTTGACCTCGGCTCGCGATGTCGAACCCCAGGAGCGCTCGAGCGATGCGCTCTTCCTCCTGGGGTCGGCTCACGTCCGTGTGCGACGCTTGGCGATCGGCTGGCTGCGACGCAACGATGTGTCCCTCAACGAACCCGATCTGCAGAAGATCAGGCAAGCGTTCGAGCAGGAAGCATCGCCGCTGCTGCAGGAGAAGTTCCTCGACCTGTTCGTCTTGCGCGATCAACCGCTGGCCGAGGGGACTGCCGCACAAATCCTTCCGGCGTGTAGTCACGCTGGCCTCAAAGAGATGACGCTCCACTACCTCGACCGGTTGGGGACAACGCTCGACAAAGGGATGCTGCTGGGAGCCTATCCGGAAGCTGACCTGACGCAGCGTTGCCGCCTGTTGGAAGCGTACGCACGGCTCGACATGCATGAAGCGCTGATCTGGTGGGAGGACGCTCTGACGTCGGATGCAACAGATCTGCAGATTGCGGCCCTGCGCGCTTTTGGTAGCGCAGGCCTCGCCGAGGGGGTCGCCGTCTACGAACAGCTCCTCGACAGTCAGTCGCCTGCCGTGCGCAAGCTCGCTCTGCGGGGTCTGGCGAGTGCAGCGACTCCAGAAGCCATTCAAGTTCTAACGACGTTTCGTGATGCCACGACGGCAGACGAAGACATGGGAATCTTCGTCCGGTCACTGCTCAAGCACCCGTACCGTCATGGCAAACCCGCACAGCCCAGAAAGTCACAGCTGAATCACGCACGATGACGCCTGACCTACTGCAACTACTACTACAGCTCGAGCAGAATCGAGACGTCGGCACGTTGTACCTCGGCAAGGGGACTGCGTTGCAGCGACTCTTCTTCTCAGACGACGAAGTGCACCTCCTCGATCCGGGGCTGGAGTATCGCTTCTTGCCGTCGCCGATGATCGTTGACCGCGAAGGGTTCACTCGCTCTTCGGTCGATAGCGTGCTCGCGCAATCCCACAAGGGTCAGCAGGGCGTGGCGACGATCTTCGCCGAACGCGGGCTGCTCCCGCAGGAGCAAGTGCGCGCGTACCAGGAACTGGAGACACTCGAGCGGAGCCTGCTCTCCCTCGATCGCCACGGCAGCCACTTCTTCTTCGAGGCCGGTAGCGTGCCCGAAGAGCTGCTGATGCCGACCGATGACAGTCGTGTCGGCGTGCCACTAGCGGTGTTCCTGCGCGGCGTGAAAGAGCGGCATGCGTTGCTCAAGGAGTTCCACACGCTGTTCCCATCGCTAGAAGAGGTACCGGTACTGTCCGAAGCGGGCATCCGCGCCCAGACCGAGAAGAGCAACTGGGTCTTCGGGCAGGTCGCTGAGCTCGTCGACGGCTTCCGTAGCGTCCACGCCCTGCTCAACGACTGTATCGTGTTCCCGCACCACACTGCGATCGCGCTGACTCAAGCGATGAGCGCCGGGCTGTTCAAGAAGACTCGGTTCCCTGAACTCGACGAGGTCACCCCTGAAGCCATCGCACCCCGCGAGGCTGGACAATGGGTCGACACGTTCGAGCGCGCAATCCCTATGGCGGCTGACGATCTGCCGCTGCGACAACGGACTGCTGCGTTGTGTCTGCGTGCCGGTGACGCGGACCGCGCGGTTTTCCACTACAACGTCATTGGCGACATACTGGAACATGCGGGCGACTTCAGCCGTGCCTTGCAGAACTATCGCGAAGCACTGCGCTGGGACTCGGGCTCGCTGATCCTGCAGGAAAAATGCGTGCGGGTGTTCCTGCGCTTCGCCGAAGAAGCATTCCGTAACGACCAACCAGAGGAAGGTCGGCGCTACCTCGAGGAAGCTCTGGCCTACAACAGTACAGATCTCGAACTCTACTTGCGAATCGTCGAGAGCTACGGCGATGCAGAGCAGGCTGTACAACATGCACTGCCCCGACTTCTGAAACTGATGCTGCGCGCCGGCCACGATGAACTCGCAATCTCGCTGTTCGAGGAACTCGTGCGACGGGCACCGCACATCGACACGCTACGCAAGCGCTTTATCAACTACCTACTGGACCACGGCGAGACCAGCCGTGCCGTCCAAGAACTCGAACAGCTCGCCGGCAGCCTTCTCGACCGCGGAGCGCGTGCCGAAGCCCATCAGATCTACGAGAAGATCGAACGGTTGGCACCCGGCACCGTTGCCCCTGAGGCCGCTCGCAAGACGAAGCAAGCGCGCCCACAGAAGACGCGGTCGGGTCCACGTGTTTCGTTCGTCGGCGTCCTCGCGTTGATGACCCTTGGAATCTTCGGGGCCTATCAAGGCTACTCGCTGTTTGCGCTGCAAGAGCTCAACAAACAGGTCGACGCGCTCGTCGCCGTCGAACTACCGACGCCCGGCGAGCAGCGCCACCAGGAGTACATGCAGTCGACCGACGCGCTACTCAGTGACTTCCGCAGCTACCGGCGCCTCCACTTCGCAAGCTTTTGGAGTCCGTTCGCGGCCGACTTGGAACAAGTCCTTGCAGACCGTTCCCAGCACCTCTCGCAACAGCTCAACCGGCTGCTGAATGGCCTAATGGAGCAGGGCGAACGCGCCGAGTTCCGCGGCCGGCTCGCCGAAGCAGAGCTGTTGTATCGGCGCGTGGAAACCACTGGCGAGGGTACGTTCTGGGTGGCGCGGGCACGCCAGCAGCTGCAGGAGCTGCAACAGTATCGCGACGAAGCGGCCAACGTCGCTGCGAGAATGCCGGTCGCAGAAGCTGCCGGAGACTACGCAGAGGCTTTCCGGTTGGCTCAAGAGCTGCTCTACAACTATCCCCGGTCGCAGGAAGCCAAAGACGTCAAACTGCCGATCACGATTGAGAGCCTGCCGATCGGCGCCGAGGTCAAGACCGGTCGCGGCACGCTGGGGAAGACGCCGCTGATCCTGCGAATGACGCCGTTCAAGGCCGTCACGCTGCAGCTAGAACTACCTGGGTACGAACCAGACGTGATCATCATCGACAACCCGAAGCAGCAAGTGCACCGCGTCACACTGAGCCCCGAGTAGCGACCAGAGCTGACGCGCTGTCTAGTCCCCGAGCTGTGCCAGCCGCTGCGTGAACTCTTCTTCGGCGTAGTCGTGCTGCAGCGTCGCACGCTCGAGATCCTCAAAGAGCTGCTCGATCTTCGCCTTCGCGTCTTTGCTACGTTTCGCGAGTTTGGCGATCTGGGCGTTGTCTCCTGAAGTCGACGCTTCCAACAACGCTTGATCGACCTCTTGCGACTCCGTTTCCAACTTTGTGATCTTGCCTTCGATCTTCGCAATCTTGTCGAGCAGCGGCTTGAGCTTGGTCCGCTTCTCTGCGTTGATCTCCGCACGCTGGCGGCGTAGCTCCTTGCGGTTCACGCCACGCTGCTTCGCTGGTTTCGCAGCGCGCCCCGACCCCTCTTCCTCTTGCCACCCCACCTGCTCCAGGAACTCGTCGTAACCGCCGTCGAAGACGCGGGTCCGGCCGCCGTCGAAGATCACCAGCCGCGTTGCCACAGCCCGCAGCACCATCTCACTGTGAGTGACCATCACGATCGCTCCAGGAAAGTACTGCATCGCCGCGATCAATCCTTCGGTCGACTGCATGTCCAGGTGGTTGGTCGGCTCGTCGAGCAGCAGCAAGTTGGCGGGGCTCACCAGCAGTCGCCCCAACAGCACACGACTGCGCTCCCCTCCCGACAAGACTTTGATCTTCTTCAGCGCATCGTCGCCTTCAAACATCATCGCACCGCAGACGCCACGGGCACCGCTGCGGCCAAGATCGGGGTTGGCGCCGATGATCTCCGACTCGATCGTGCGTTCAGGATCCAGCCGGTCCACGTTCTCTTGCCCGAAGTAGGACAGCTGTGCCGACGGGTGCTTGCGCACTTTGCCGCCCCACGGCTCCAGTTCGCCAGTCAGCGCGCGCAAGAGAGTCGTCTTGCCCTTACCGTTGCGCCCAATCACAGCGATGCGATCGCGTGCACCGACCCCAAAGTCGAGATCCTTGAACAGAGGATCGTCCTCCTCGAAACCGAACGTCAGATCGTGACACTCGAGGATCTGCTTGGCTGGGAACGGCGCGGCGTTGAACGAGAACGACAGATCGTGAATCGCGTCGAGTTGATCGATGTTTCCTTGCTTGTCGAGCAACTTGATCCGCGACTGAACCGCCTTCGCCTTGCTCGCCTTCGCGCGGAAGCGCTCGATGAAGCGTTCCTGCTGCTTGCGATCGCGCTGCTGATTCTGCCGCGTCTTTTCATGGATCTCCTCTTCGAGCGCAATCTGCTCGAAGAGCTTGTCTGTGGGCCCCTGGATCTTGCGAGTCTGTGCGCGGTGAATGATCATCGTGTGGGTCGTAACACTATCCATGAATTCACGATCGTGCGTGATCAGGATCAACTCATGCCGCCATGCGCGCAAGAAGCGCCCCAACCACCGCATCGAGACGATATCGAGATAGTTCGTTGGCTCATCGAGTAGCAACAAGCTCGGCTCAGACACCAGCACCTTCGCCAGATTCAGTCGCACCTGAAATCCGCCCGAGAGCTCACTGGGGGCCTTCTCGAACTCCTCCTGCGTGAACCCCAGTCCCTCGAGTGCCGCCTCGGCGCGATACTCGAGACTGCTGCCGTCGTCCGATTCGGGTAGCGCGCTGCAGACCTCGGCGCGGACGGTCGGCTCGTTGAACTCGAGACGCTGCGACAGGTGCCCGACCGTGTAGCCACGCGGGATCAACACATCGCCGCTATCGGGCACCTCGTTGCCCAGCAGGATCTTGAACAACGTCGTCTTGCCGTAGCCGTTGCGACCGATCAGGCCGATGCGCTCACCCGAGCCAACCTGGAAGCTGACGTCCTCGAACAGAACCTGGGTGCCGAAGCTCTTGCTGAGCTGTTGAATCCGAATCACGACGTTGCCCTTAGACCTTCCACTGACCGTTCTCGATCAGCCGAATCTTGTCTCCGCTGTAGGTCGTCGCGTCGACGTGCACTTCTTCAGAAGAGATCATCATGTCGGTGTGCACGGTGCTTTCGTTGCAGCCGATGTCAGCTAGCTCTTCTTTCGACATCGTCTCGCCGCCGTCCAAACAAGAAAGGTACGCCGAGCCTACGGCAATGTGGCAGGCAGCGTTCTCGTCCAGCAGTATCTCTTGGAAGACGATCCCACTCTGGTACACCGGCGAGTCGATCCCGACCAGCGCCACCTCACCGAGGCGACGAGCGTTGGGATCGCTATCGATATACTCGCGAAACGTGTCGGCTCCGGAAGTCGCCTCGAAGTCTTTGACGAACCCGTCCTCGAACGTCAGCGACAGCCCTTCAATCAGCTTGCCGTTGACGATGAAGGGCCGCGTCGCCTTGACGTGCCCCCGTGTCTTGCGCGCATCCGGAGTTGTGAAGACTTCCTCAGTTGGGATGTTCGGCTCGAAGTGGACGCCACGAGCTCCTTCGTCGCTACCCCCACGAAACACGGCCTTCTCCGACAGCTCGACGATCAGGTCGCTGCCCCCCCCGGTGAAGTGCAGTTCCTTGATCTTGAGGTCGGTCAGCATCTTGCCACGCGCATGCAGGCGCTCATTGTGTGCGTGCCACAGCGCGCTCGGGTCGGGTTGGTCAATGCGACAAACTTGAAACAACGCGTCCCAGAGTTTGGCACAGGCCGCTTCGGGATCGAGCTCCGGGAACAGCTTCTTCCCCCACCCAGGAGTCGCCCCAGCGGCAACGTTCCACTGCACTTGCGAACGACCGATACCCTGTTCGTAGAAGTACTGAGCCGCCATGCGCTGTGCGATGCGGATCTTGTTCATCCGCTTCGGATCTAGGTCGGAGAACAAATCTGGATCTTCGCTACCCGTGATGCGCAGACTCGCAGCCTTGTTGTCGACAAGCCCCTTGTACTTCTCGCCGACGTAGTCCGGCACGTGCTCGAGAAACTCCTCGCGCGAGTTCTCGATACGGCTACGCCCCATGCGCGCGTCGATCAAAGTCACGTCGACAAAGCGTGCCCCGCGCTCATAGGCAGCAGTGACCACGCGAGCGACCAAGTCGCGGTGGACGGTCTCGGCCGTCACCTGCACGTCTTGCCCCTCCTGGACATTGAGGCCGTGCACCACTAGCAGGTCTGCGTACTTCTGCAGCTTGGTCTCGAAATCACTATTGGTCATCCCAGCTCTCTCTTTGTTTTATCGTTGGATCTATCGTCGTGCTGCCTACAGCGTCTACTCCTGCAGGCGTTCGTGAATCATCTTCGAGACCACCCGAGGGTTGGCCTTGCCACCCGACTCTTTCATAACCTGCCCCATGAGAAACGCGATCGCCTTGTCGTTCCCCGCGCGAATCTTGGCAACGGTGTCGGCGTTTGCCTCAATAACAGCATCGACCCAGGCAAGTAGCTCCGTTGTGTCGGAGACCTGTTCGCCACGAGCTGCCAGCAGCGCGGCAGGATCCGCCTCGCCAGCGAGAGCCTCCTTGAGGACCTCACGCCCGGTAGCAACACTGACGCGGTCGGTCGCGACGGCTCGTACGATAACGGCGATTTGCTCCGGTTGCAGGGGGATTTCGTGCAATTGAATGCGACGCTCATTGAGTTCGCGCAGGATGTCGCTCTGAAACCAGTTGCTTGCGTCTTTCGGATCGAGGCCGGTCGCAACGAGCTGCTCGAAGTACTCGGCGTGGCTGCGCTGGCTCGTCAAGATGCCGGCATCGTACGCGCTCAGGCCCAGCGTTTCCCGCAAGCGCTGCCGCATCGCTACCGGTAGCTCCGGCAGCTGTGCACGCTCCTGCTCGACCCAATCTCGCGAGATCGTAATGGTCGGCAGGTCAGGTTCTGGGAAGTAGCGGTAGTCGTGGGCATCTTCCTTGCCCCGCATAGAGCGCGTCTCGCCACGCTCTGCGTCGAAGAGGCGTGTTTCTTGCTTCACAGTGCCTCCACTTCGCAGCACCCCCTCCTGCCGTTCGATTTCATAGACAAGCGCCGCTTCGACATTCGTGAACGAGTTCAGGTTCTTGACCTCGGCACGTGTGCCAAACTCGACCTGCCCGCGGGGACGCA
>JBCCHQ010000088.1:0-25643 GCA_039028735.1 Planctomycetota bacterium
CAGCAAGGGAAGTGGCAGCAAGGGAAGTGGCAGCAGGCATGCCCCTGAGCGATCTTGCCTGAGCAGGAGCGAATCTCGACCGGAGTCGACACCAGCTAGAGTACCCTGGTGCCAACCGCGAGCGGGCGGCGTCCAAGTGCGTGCGCCACTGCGCCCGGGAAGCGCACCTCCGCGATCAGAGTCTTGGCAACCCGACCTTGAGGAGTCTCGATGTCTCGCTTCTTGGATCTCCCCGTCGAACAGTTGCGGAGCGCCGTTGCCGAGTGGGTCAGCGCGCAAGAGCAACCGACGTATCGGGCCGACCAGGTGTGCCAGCACCTGTTGGAGCGGCGGCTTGCAGATCCTGCGCGGATGGCCAACCTACCTGCAGCGTTGCGACAAGCACTCGCAGATGGACCACTGGCTGCACCGCTCGCCGTTGACCAAGAACAGATCTCCGGCGACGGGACCCGCAAGTACACTTTCAAGCTCGCCGACGGTGCGCTGATCGAGAGCGTCTGGATTCCGTCCGGGGATCGCAACACCCTATGCATCTCGAGCCAGGCAGGATGTCCCGCCGCGTGCACGTTCTGCGCCACCGGCGCGGGTGGCTTCAAACGCAATCTCTCATCGGCTGAGATCATTACGCAGTGGCTCTACGTCGACGATCAAGTGCGGAGGTTGGATGGTTCGGGGATCACCCAGATCGTTTTCATGGGAATGGGAGAGCCCCTCTTCAACTACGAAGCGGTGGAGCGCACACTCGGCTTGTTGACCGATGCAGAGGGGTTTGCGTTCAGCCCGCGTCGCATCACGGTGTCGACCGTCGGCGTACCTCGCCGTATGGAAGAACTGGCGGCAGCATTCCCACAGCTGCGTCTCGCGTTGAGCCTCCACTCGGCTCGCAACGAGACCCGCGACGAGATCGTCCCGATGAACCTGCGCTTCGACCTGGGCGAGCTGCGGCGCTGCCTGCAGGCGGTCGCGAACAAAGCGCGCCGGGTCACGCTCGAGTACGTCGTCTTGCATGGCGTCAACGACAGCGATGACGAAGCAGATGCGTTGGCTCGCTTTGCAGCCGCAACGGCCGGGCACATCAACTTGCTACCGTTCCACCCATTCCCCGGAGCACCGTACCCGGCTGCCGAGGCCACTCGTATCGAAGCTTTCAAAGATCGGGTCGCACGCAAGTACACGGGGCGCATCACGATTCGACGCAGTCGCGGGCTCGACATTGCAGGAGCTTGCGGTCAGCTGGCTGCTCAAAAGCGGCCGTAGCGTCACGGCGTGCAGTCCACGTCGCACCACGCCCGCAATTCCACAGTGCGAGACTACTGCGTGGGGTGGAACAGCAGCGGCGGCAGCGAGACGTGCTTCTTGCGTTTCTTCGCGGTCAAGAACATTGCGATCCCCGCCTCGCCGTTCGACTCGAAATATTCGATGCGAAGATCGTGCAAGCCCGGAAGTAGCTGGACCGAACCCTGACTGAAGTTCTCCCGCGTGCGCGTCCACGCATCGAGTACCTGACGTCCGTCGATCCAGATGCGCACGCCATCGCTGCAGGTCACGAAGAACGTGTACTCATCGGCAGCAGGTACCTGCAACCAGCCCCTCCAACGAATCGAGAAACGATCTCGCGGCACTCCCGGTGCCGGCGCGTTCCAATTCCACTGAAACGAGATGTCGCGGTCGATACGTCGACGCACTGCATCGCGGAGCTGCATGTCCCGGTAGTAGGTTCCCGCCAGTCCGGGCGCCTTACCCCCTTCGGCGCGGCGTTCGTTCACTGCCAGCACCAACGCCTGGAGCGCATCCCAATCCTCGACGGGATGCAGTGCCGAGCGCAATTCATGCACAGCCTTGTCGACGCCAGAAAGCTGTGGATGACTGCGGTACAGCGCGGTGAGCAGCGCTGCAGCCTCTCGCGTGCGTCCGAGATTCGTCAGCGTATTGATCTGATTCATTCGCACGTAGGGGTCGTGCGGCCAGGCCCTGCGGGCCCGAACGAAATGAGGGAGTGCATCGGCATACTTCTCTTGTCGCGCCAGCAACACTCCCAAATTGATCGAAGCTTCAACAAGGGTCGCTGAGAGCTTCAGTGCCGCCTCGAAGTCGCGCTTTGCTGCGTCGAGGTGACCTTCCTCGAGCAACGCGAAGCCGTGATTGTTCACCAAGTGTGCAGCGGCCTCGCGCGCGGTCAGGCCGCGCAACAGGTGCAGCGTGTCTGCCGCGCCAAGCGCGAAACGGCGCGTGTACCAGGCGTCGCTATGCATCTCGCCACCACGCGTCGTCTCGAGGTTCACTGGGGGCGGGCCAGGGATCCGAACGAACGTGTGCCGCGGTGCTGAGATCAGAGACAGCGGCAGCTGCACGCGCTCACACAGATCCAGCAACAGCACCGACAATCCCAAACAATACCCCTGGCGACGACTCAAGATCGAATCGGGAAAGAGGTTCTGCACTTGGGTGAGGTCGAGGTTGGCCTCGAAGCGCTCGCGCTGGAAGAAGAACTGCTGCAGCTGCTCGGCCCGCTGCTTCGGAGTCAGCGCAACGTTCTCGCCAGCGGCGGTCCTTGCGCTGCTCTCCAGGAATGTCCGAAACCGTGACTCCAGTGCAGCCATACCGCGGTCGTAGGCGGCAACGTCACGTCCGCCGGCGAGCACGAAGCGTCGAGCCAGTGCGCGGTAGGGGAGCTCTGTATTCTTTGCCTGCACCCAGGTCGAGAAAGCCGGGTCGAGATGGAGGCGCGCTTTCTTTTCCTGACTCGCCGGAGCGTCCCCAGCGAGGAGCACGGAAACCGCAAGAATGGACCAAAGCAAAGCTGACTCTCCCTCGTCTCTCACGCGCGCTCAGTGCATGACCCGCAATGAAGCGGTCCACGCATTCTGGTCCGTGCAGCCCCATTTGCCAACGGCTTCCGAACTGCCGGGCGGCTACGGAGCGGGAGCGGGGTGCAAAAAAAAACGAGCGTACCCACGGGATTCCCGCAGGTACGCTCTCATCCTGAAGAGGGCTCCAGTTCGACGGGCAGTAGCCGCCGCCCGGAAAGTACCGACTCCAGGGCACTGCGCTTCGGTTTACTTGGAGGCTTTCATGCCATCCAAGAGCGCACGGATCTCCTTGAGCTCTTTTTGGAGCTGGTTCACTTCGTAACGAAGTTTTTGGACTTCCGTCTTCTTCTTGCCAGTGGCCTTCTCGAACTGAGTGTCGTTCAGGACACCCGCGGCGGCAGCAATGAACGTAGGAACATGCTTGTCGTGCGCGGAGCAGGAAAGATGACGCTCGGTGTGATCCAAGCTCTTTTGACGATTGAACTCATCACGGAGTTTCCAGATCGCCGCGATCTGATCGGCCTCCAGGTCGCCACTCTTGATCTGCCTCTGGATCTTCGTGAAGATCTCGTTGAAGTAGTCTGAGTGACAAGCCATCACCGAAGTGGTGGAGACGAGACAAAACGCGAGGACTAGTGCGGTCAACCGAATAGGGTTGCTCACTGGTACCTCCTTCCTGCTGCTAAGCCGCTTCCAAGTACCAAGAAGAGTTGGCTGATGCGACCCCAGCGCCCGCGGACGCTATGGGACGACATCGACGCTCTCTCCTCCCAACGAGTCTGATCTTAGTTTGATGATCGGCCGTGAACTACCGTTGTTTCCGCCTCATTTGCGCACTTTCGAGCGTTTTCGGCCCGTTGTTGACCGCAAGGACGGCCTCAGCCGGGGCGCGAGCCGCCACTCCAGCGCTCACAACTAACTTTCTCGACCGCGAACAGCACGTAGGGTTCCCACGCGGTTGGCCTTTTTCGAGCTACAGGACCCAGCGTTCGCAGCGGTCGAACTCGACCAAGCGCGAACCGTCATAGATCCCTTCGGAGACCCCGCTTGGAATCGACCTGCGCGGCCCACGCTGCGGTCCTCGCGGGCGCACTCCTTGCTCTCGGACGTGCCAACGCGGCAGATCAGGCGCTGAACTGGTGGCGGCTGCCGCCGCGGCAGTGTCGCTCTCCGCCACGTCATCACTGTGGCGATCGGCGTCAGCGATCGGTTGGAGGTGCTTGCCGCAGTAGAGACGTTGGCAGTCTTCAGAGATCCAGCACTCGCCGACCGGCACCTGCGCGTCGCACAGCTCGCAGGTTGTCACGACGTTCTGACGCGTGCGCACGGCCCGGATCAGGTCCGGGTGCACGACGGGATTGCAGTCGCTGCAGTACCAGCTGTGCGCCGCTGCTGGACGCTTGCGTGCCCGTCCCAGACAGCCGTCACAAAGCTGCAGGTCGAACTCGAGGCAGAAGTAGATCCACTCCTTGGTGCTGCCAAAGCCGCTCTGCTCGAAGATGCGGCCGCTGCGCTGACTCATGGTTCCCCCTTCGTGGGCTTTCGTGTCTTTGGGGAAGGCCCTGCGCAAACGCCAGACCCGCTCGGCCGAGAGCGTCGTAAGCCGCAACGGCTCAACCGACTAGAGAGACCCAGAGCTAGCAGCGTTCGGTTGCCCTCGACCGCCACTGCTCGAAAACGCACACAGGCGAGGGTGTCACAGACAGGACCTGCGCCGTTACCAACAAGTTATCCACAGGATAGGCACCCCGAACTTGGATAACCAACGACAGGTAGTCGCAGCGGGGCGCACAAACCCCAGCGGGCAAGCGGGCAGCAGGTCGAAACACGCTGTGGAAGAGCTGTGGGAAAGATGTCGGTAGCGACGGCGGAAGTGCGTTCTTTTGGAGCGGTCGCTGAGAAAAAGTGTCCAGTGTACCGAGTTCAGTGCCGACCTCGCCGCAGCTACTCGAGACTCAGGTTGTACTTCTTCTGCAGATACTTCAGCTGGTGGGGGGCCAACTGCAGCTCCTTCAGTACGGCGGCGCGATCGCCTCGGCGCTCCCGCCAGACCCGTTGCAGCAGCGTGCGCTCGAAGGCGGCCACCTGCTCCGCGAACGACAAACTGCCGGGCACCGAAAACACCCGGGCGTCGCAGGCCGGCTCCTGAGCCCCCAGAAGGCGCTGCCGGAGATCGCGGGGAAGATCACCCAACCCGATCCGGTCGCGGCTACACAGCGTCAAGAGCCCCTGCAACGAGTGCTCGAGCTCACTGACGTTTCCGGGCCAATCGTACTCCAGCAATCGCCGGCGCAGCTCATCGCTCAACCGAGGCGTCTCGCGGCGCAGCACCCGCGCTTCGCGCCGCAGCAGGTACTCGAGGTGAAACCCGAGGTCTTCACGACGCTCGCGCAACGGCGGGATCCGCAACCGCAGGGCGCCCCAGCGATAAAACAACTCACGCTCGATCGCGCCGCGCTCGACGGCTTCCTCGAGCGGTGTTTCCGTCGTCTGCACGAAGCGCAGATCGATCGCTTCCGGCCGAGTCTCTCCGACCGGCAATACTTCGCCATCGTCGAGAACGCGGACCAGCGTGCGTTGGCAGGTCTGTTCGAGATGCTCGACCCCTTGCAGCAGGAAAGTGCCGCCGTTCGCCGCCCGCAGCCGACCAGGCTCTGATTGATCCGCACCTGTATAGGCACCACGAGCGTGCCCGAACAACTCCCGCGTAAACAGCGCCGAAGGTACCGAACTGCAGTCGAGAACGCCGAAGGGCTGCGCCGAGCGGGGGGAGTTTGCATGGATCATCCGGGCTAGCGTCAACTTGCCCGTGCCGGTTTCCCCCTCAATGAGGACGGGCACGCGAGAGCGCGCGATCCCTGGCAGCTGGGCGAGGATCTCTTGCACCGGTGCTGAGACACCGAGTGGGTGGGCGCGTCCACCAGCTAGTTGCACCATCGCCATTCCCCTTTGCCTCGTGCATTCCCATCGCCTCGTGCATTCCCAGGCACGAAGTCGTGGCTTCCCCGAACGACAGCAGACGCGCGTCCACTGGACGCTCTCACCTGCACGGCGCACGCGAGGCATCCCGTGCATCGTAGCGCGTGTCCCCAGGGTAGATGCAAGTGTTTTCCCGATGCTGGCTCTACTTCTTCGGAGAACCAGACTAGACCGCGCCGTCGGAAGCGGCCATCGTTGTGGCGCGAGCCACCAGCGCCCGAGCTCTCCATCGCCTCGCCGAATCGAGGGCCCGATGCGATCCACCCCAGCCATTCCATTCCCACATCAGCTACCCGCGAGCCTCTACCCCGAGTCGCTCGCTACAACGTCGAGCGCACCCGAGAAGCTGTTCGTCTGCGGCACTCTACCCAGACTGATGCCGCCCGCGGTTGCCGTCGTCGGCAGCCGTCGCGCGTCGCCGCTAGGGCGTCGACAGGCGCACGAACTCGGACGACAGCTCGGCGAGGCGGGGCTCGTGGTCGTCAGTGGCCTCGCACGCGGCATCGATAGTTGCGCGCTCGAAGGCTGCCTGCGTGGCGGCGGGCTTGCGGGCGCCGTGCTGGGCAATGGCCTGCCAACGATCTACCCGAGCGAGAACGAGGATCTCGCGACGCGCATGATCCGCGGCGGTGGATTCGTGATCAGCGAGTTCGAACCCGACTCCCCACCCCGACGCGAGCACTTCCCGCAGCGCAACCGCTTGATCAGCGCGCTCGCACTCGCCGTCGTCGTCGTCGAAGCGACGAACCGATCGGGGTCGCTGATCACGGCACGCTGGGCACTGCGGCAGGGGCGCGATGTATGCGCGTTCCCGGGACCAGTCGAAGGCCCCCAGTACCAAGGCTGTCACCGCCTGATCCGAGAAGGAGCCGCGCTGGTCACGAACGTCGTCGAAGTGCTCGAAGTGGTCGCAGACTTACCGCCGCACAGCTGTTAGCGCTGTTACGACGACGCGGCGGTACCTTCTCGGACCTTGCTTGCGCCATTGGTGGAGGGCGCCGGCCGCTCGCGCTGCAATGGGTTATTCTTCAATGGGGGAATCTCCTTCGGAGGATTCGTATGGGACCGCGCCCGTCGACGGACGGCGACGGCAAGGGGGCAGAGCTCATGTTCCTGCCTCCTGTCGTACAACGCCGCTATCGCCACCGACAGGAACTCGGCGCCGGCGGGATGGGCAAGGTGTCCCTTGTCGACGATCTCATCGACGGTGTGCCACGAGCGCTGAAGTGGGTCACCGTCGAAGAGCCAGCGTCGGCGATGGAGCAGCGCCATCTCAGGGAGTTCCGCATCCTGTCGGAGCTCGATCATCCCAACATTGTCGGTGTCGACGCCTACGGCATCGTCCCCGGGCAGTTTCGTTACTACACGTGCGAACACCTCCGCGGTCCTGCGCTACAAACCGTCATCGACAAGCAAAGACTGACTCCGCAACTCGCCACCACCGTGCTCGTACAACTACTGCGTGCCCTGTCGCGCGTGCACGCGCTTGGCTGGGTGCACGGAGACGTCAAGCCTGAGAACCTCTTGTTTCGCGAGCCGCTCGCTGACACGCCGCCCGAGCTGTGCCTGATCGACTTCGGCCTCGCGCATCCGGAACGTCGACCGTGCGAAGAACGCGTGCTCGGCACGGTCTACTACATGGCGCCCGAACAAATTCTTGGCGCACGTGCGGATGGCCGCGCCGACCTCTACGCAGTCGGCGTGTTGGCCTACCAACTGTTCACCGGACGGCTACCGTTTCATTCGCGAGAACGCTTCGAAGTGCTGGAAGCTCACGTTCGCACGTTGCCGACGCCCCCTCGCAAGTACGTGCCCGATCTACCTCCGGAGCTGGAGGAAGTGATCTTGTCGCTGCTCGAGAAGAAGCCCGCGGATCGACCGACGTCCGCCAATGAAACCCTGCGGCAACTGCACACAGCCTGCGGCATCCAGCTGCAACCCGAAACGACGGCAACGACGTTGTCGTATCTGCGCGGTGAAGACGCGACCGGCTGGGAGGACCCGCTGCAGCTGGCGCTCGGCACCGTCTTGCAACGATCTGGGGGCGCACGGGAACTTGCTGTGACGTGGGAATCGCCACTCGCCGAAGCGGGAGATCGCGCGTATCACTCGCTGCCACTGCGACCCCAAGAGGGGGGCGCTACGAAAGTCGGCATGGTGCTCGTGCGCAGCGCTGTCGCTGGAGACGTCGATGCCGCGCGCCAGATGATGCGGCGCCGCCTCGAGTGCGCGGGGGTGCCCGTCATCGACATCGATGCGGGCGGCACGCCGATCCTGGATCTGGTCAGCGGAATCTTAGCCCGCCTGCCGGAACCTCTGCGCGCCACCGGACAAGGCTACCAGCGTCTCACCGCGCCACTTGCCGATGGCGACCTCGGGGCCGACGAGTTGGTCGACTGGCTCACCGTCGTTGGTCGCGACTACCCGATCGCGATCTTCGTCGATCGTTTCGAAATCGCAGCCGAACCGCTGTGCCGCCTCCTCTCCGCCATCGCCCGCGCGGAGGAAGACAACGCGGACCTGCGCCAGGTCTCGTGGGTCGGTTGGCAGCAAGAAGCGGCAAGCTTGATTGTCAGCCACTGGCTGCAGGGCAGCGAAGGGGTGCACTGGTGCCAGCCGCTGGGACTGCCGCCGCTCGATCTCGATGGCCTCGGGCGTTGGCTCGCGCGGCGCTTTGGCGACTGGCACTTGCCTGCGCCGCTACGTCGACTCCTCGAGGAGGAATCGGAGGGCAGTCCTTCGCTACTGCAGTCGGCCCTCGAGTCACTCGTCGAAGAGGGGTTGTTGGTGAAGGGTTGGGACGGCTGGTCGCTGACCCAGAGCGACGGCCTCGATGGGTCGCCACGGGTACAGGCAACGATCCACGGCATCCGTGAGCTCTCGCCGGAAGACCGAGAGTTGCTCACGGGGTTGGCTGCGCTGGGCGGTTCCGGGGACTTGGAGTGGATGCGTCGCATCACCGGCTCGGAAATCACCGTCCTCGTGCCAGCGATTCGCCGCTTGCGCGACCTCGGTTGGATCACTGCCGAACTCGAGGGGCGCCGCTTTCGCTTCCGCACCGTGTTCGCCCGCAAAGCCGTGGAGAGCTGCGTGCCGCCGCAACGCTGGCGGGAGCTCAACACCGAAGTCGCCGCCTGGCTGCGAGAACGCGAAGCGGCGGGCTTTCGCGTCTGCCCGGAGCGTCTCGCCCGCCATCTACTGGCGGCGAGCAACGGTGTCGACGCTGCCACGATTGTCGACGCTGCCGCGCGGCAGGCGCTGCAAGAAGGACGCGTGCTGGCAGGGATTCGCTGGCTCGAGCGCTTGCTCGAAATCCCAGGGCTACAGATTTCGACCATCGTCGATGCGTTCGATCGACTCGCAGAGCTGCGCCAACGATGGGGGCCATCCGACGAAGTCGCCCGCTTGCGACGGCAGGCAGTCGAGTGGAGTGCACGCCTCTCCGGAGCGGTCGAACTGCACGGCTCGCTGCTAGCGAAACTCGGCGCTCATTTGGGACGCGGCGGTGACTTCAGTGCTGCTGCAGAGTGTGTGAAACAGGTCCTGAAGCAGCTCCGTGGGCAGCCGGGGGCCGCGCCGAATCGAGCATCGTTGCTGTTGGGAATCGAACTGCAGCTACAACGCGGAGTCCCAGTCGAACTTCCGCGCCTCTGGGCCGCCGTCGATGCGTTGCCAGCCGCAACGGACGGAACGCTGTTGGGGTGGGAGGCATGGCTGCGTGCCGAGACAAGCCTGCTGACTGGACAAAGGGATGTGGCACGCCGCCACCTCGAGGAAGGCGTGCGCAAGCTCGACGGTGACACCGGCGTCGCCGCCAGCGGGTGGTGTGTGCAGCTGTTGGCGCGGTTGCGCGATCTCATCGGCATGAAGAAGGACGCAATCCGGCACCACCGCCTCGCGGCGCGGGTGTTTGCTCGCTGTGGCGTAAGCCATCGGCAAGGGTGTTCGTTCCTGCACATGGGCAGCTTGACGTTTGCCAGTGGCGATCTGGGCGAGGCCGAGGAGCTGTTGCTTCGCGCCGAACGGATCTTCGACCGCACCGGTTCCAAGGTCGAACTGCCGCGCGTCTACTGGCTCCAAGGAGAACTGCTCGCACGCGGCGGCTGGGTCCTGGAAGCGGGGCGTCGCTTCGCGCTTTGCCGCCGGTGGACCCGTCAATACCCACACACGCCGTGGGGGTGGGAAGCACTGCTGTCGGAGGCGGCGATCGCCACGCGCCGCGGCCAACTCGACCGCGCCGTGCAACTGCTGCGCGGGAAGGCCCACCCGTCGCAAGCGCCACACGCCGATCAGCCGGGGCCGTGGATGCGTTGGGGGGAGATTGCGACCGCAGCCGCCCTAAAGGGGGGCGATCCGGCCGGCGCGCTGACGCTGAATCTGCACACCCTGCAAGAGATCCGCCCACGCGGCGACCGTCGGCACCAGGCGCCGTTTTGGCGGATGCGCCTCACTCTCCTCGAGCGCTTTGGATGTCGCACAGAAGCTGCCGAACTGCGGCACCGGCTCGAGAAGCAGGGCGCAGCCGGCGGCGGCGACACGCCCGCCCCCGAAGCGAGCGAAGAAGTGCTGCTGCGCCGTGGAGACCAAGAAGCGCTGGCACGGCACTACGTCCGGGCCGCCACTGCGGCCTTCCAGAGTGGTGAACGTGCCCGAGGACTGTTCTTCCTCGAGGAGGCAGAATTCCATGCCCGACGACTGCGCGCCGTTCCGCTGGTGCCACTGATCGAGGCTCGGCTGGCCGTCATCCGCGCCCGCGAGGACTCCGCGGTGACCGTCGAGGCGACCTTGATCCGCTGCTGGCGCTCTCTGGCCCGCTGTGGCGTGCACGCGGGGCGGGTCGAGCTGCTGCTTCTCTGGGCCACTGCGCGCGAGGACGCCGGCGATCTACGCGCTGCCGAGTGCCTTCGAGCCGCCGCCCATGGGCGAGCTCAGCGCTTCACCCAGCGGATTCCAGGGGAGGCGGACGCGAATGCCGCCTACGCCTGGATGCGCAACGCGCACGGCTGCGCCCCTCCGGAGAGCCTCCTCACGACGTAAGAAGCGCTGTTTCCTGGAAGAAGCGGTTTTCATCCCCAGAATCCGGGGTATAAATCCGACATTGGGTAGGCGATGCCTGATGCCGGGAAGAACCCGTTGCCGCTGCCGTCGCAGCGAGTACGGGCCCGCCTGCTACTGGGGCAGGCCAGGTAGAACGCCTAGGAAACACTCGAGAAACGGAGGGTTCAGCAATATCTGAGCAAGCGAAGTACAAGATCATCGAACGGGCTGAGCCGGGCCCAGTCCGGGTCATCGATGACGAAGGCGGGCAACTTGGGATCATGGAGGGCTCGGAAGCTCTCGAAATCGCCCAGGAACGCGAGCTAGATCTCGTGCTGCTCGACCCGAACGCAACTCCCCCGACATGCAAACTGATGAACTTCGGCAGGTATAAGTACAACCTGCGAAAGCGCATGCAAAAGGGGAAGAAGACCGTCCGCAAGCGCAAGGAAATCAAGCTCCGCCCGAAGGTCGAGGAGCACGATTTCAACGTCAAGATGCGCAAAGCGAAGCAGTTCCTCGAAGAGGGACACAAGGTCATGGTCACCCTGATCTTCCGCGGCCGCGAACAGAAGCACCCCGAACTCGGCTTCGAGGTGTTGGCTCGCTTCTACGAATCTCTCGACGAGATTGCGAAGAAGGAGAAAGAGCCGTCCCGCGAAGCAAGCAACCGCCTGACCATGATCCTGGCGAAGAAGTAGTCGCCATGAACTAAGCCCCCGCTCTTGCAAATGATCCCGAGCTCACGGCCCCAGACACGCTGCAAAGGCTGCGGGGGGCCGCCCGGGCCCGCGGTACGTCCGCGGGGGAGCAGATCGCGACGAACGCCACGATGCCGACCGCGGCGGCCTGCGCCCGCGCGGCCCCAGAGCGGGAAATCTCTTGCATTTGGGGGCTGAAACAGCAGGATGGCGCGCTTCGTTGCGGTCCGCAACGAGCGTGTTAGGAAAGGGAAAGATGGCCCGGCTAGGTAAGTTCAAGCCCAACAAAGGCGCCAAGAAGCGCTTTCGTGTCAGCTCTTCGGGCAAGGTGAAGCGTGGCAAGGTTGGTCTCGGCCACCTCTGCTCGCACAAGTCCGCAAGTCGACGTCGCAAGCTGCGTCGTCCCGCGACCTGTCCGCCTTGCGAAGAGAAGCGCATCCACACGATGTTGGGGCTGCAGTAGCCCAGAAGGAAAGGGCGGACCGACGGTCCGCCCAAGATTGCGACCCGCACCAGAAGCAGCGGGTCTTCAACGGGACGGCTGGCAGTAGGGAGGGTGGCACCCGCCACCTGCAAGTGATCGCGAGATCCTCCTGCCGCGGCCCTGGTGAAAGGAACCACTCATGTCCCGAGTTCGAGTCGGCGTAGCGCGTCACAAACGTCGCAAGAGGATGCTCAAGAAGGCGAAGGGTTACTGGGGAGGGCGTCACGCTCTCTTCAAGTCAGCCAAGGAAACGGTGATCCGTGCCGAGGCCTTCGCGACCCGCGACCGCCGCAACCGCAAGCGCGAGATGCGCCGCCTTTGGATCACTCGGATCTCAGCGGCCTGCAGCACCCGAGACATCAACTACAGCCGTTTCATGCATGGCTTGGCCGTCGCGGAAGTTGGCTTGAATCGTAAGGAACTGTCAGAGCTCGCGATTCGCAACCCCGAGGCATTCGACCAACTCGTCGAATTGGCGAAGTCCAACCTCGCGTCGTAGGCGAACAAAGCTCGCAGCGAACGTCACAAACGAACACGGACCGTTGAGTATGTCGCTCACCGGTCCGTTTTTGCATCTGACGTCTCCTCACCCGACAGCGTGTCGACAACAAGCCGCGCCTCGCCTATAGTACGGCGTTCGTCGCCAAGGGTCTTTCCGGGAATGGTTGATGTCGGCGCTCGCTGAGATCAGCGGAGAAGAGGGAACTTCACACGATGCGAAACATCCTGATCATCATCGTGACTGTCGCGATCGTTTACGGCCTTTACTCTTGGTTTGGCTCGAACCCCGAGCCCGATGCAGACGGAGAACGACAACAGCCGCCTTTGGCGCAACAGGCTGCCGGCGGTCAGACGCCTTCCGACCAGCAGGTGCAACCCGTGCAGCCGGAAGTGCAAACGCCACCGCCGCCACCGCCAGGAGCCGAAGAGCAACTGCGGCAACGTGCTGCGAGCGGTGATAGCAGTGCCCGGATCGAACTCGCCCGCCTGCTGTTGCGACGCCAGGGCCAAAACCCGGAAGCGATTGCGCTACTGCGCGATGTGTTCCGCACCGAAGAGCGATTCAAGCCGCTCGCCGCATCGATGTTGCTAAAGACGGAAGGCACATCGGAAGGGCAGATCGAGGCTGCGACGTATGTGCACGGGCAGGGCGATGGCGACGCCGGATACGCACGGGCGTGCTTGGTCCTCGGGCGCTCGAAGCTTGGTCGCACCGAGGACAGCGCACGCATCGAAGCATGGACGCTGTTGTCCACGGCCTATTTTGCAAGTGGCGACACCGACTGGCGCGCGGAAGTGCGTCCGGACTTGCAGAAGGTCGCTACCGAGTTGCTGCTGACGCCGCGGCGGACGGAGGCCTGCGACGTCTATCGCGTCGAGTCTGGCGACAGCCTCGCCCGGATCGCACGAGTCCATGGCACGACCGTCGATGCGCTGCAACGGCTCAACGGCTTGAGTGGCGATCTGATTCACGCCGGCCAGAGCTTCAAGATCCTGCGCGGCAAGATCACGATCGAAGTCGACAAGAGCGACTTCCGACTCGACGCCAAGATCGATGGTCGTTTCCTCTTCTCGGCCCCAGTCGGCCTCGGTCGCCACGGCACGACACCCATCGCCGATTTCATCGTCGGCGAGCGCATCAAGCATCCCAGCTGGTTTCGACGCGGACAGCCCGAAGTTCCTTACGGGGATCCCAAGAACCCGCTCGGAGACTACTGGTTGGGCTTTCGCGATACCCCTGAGCACGACGGCTTCGGGATTCACGGGACCAACGACGAGTCGACCATCGGCCTGGAGGCCTCTGACGGCTGCATTCGGTTGCGCAACAGCGACGTGGGCGTGCTCTATCAGCTGGTCCCAGTGGGCACTACGGTGACGATCCGCGAGTAGATCGCACCCCAGCCCTCGATCGACCCCAGCGTCCCCTTTGACTGGAGCTACGGAATCGAACAACCGTGTGGGAACCCCTGCGCGGTGATTCCGGTCCAGGGTAGCCACGCCCGCAGCCATAGCTGCCCAGCGGGCCCGCGTCAGCCACAGTCCGCCGCGACGGACGCGGTTCCGCTGACTGGGCATCCGCGCGGAAAGGACCACCGATGTCATCACGCTCACTGTCGCTTCCATTGTTTCGACCCCGCGAGCGCGTCAAGGTTCGCGTTCTCTCGTGGCTCGTCCTTGCACTGCTGTTTCCAGGCGCCCTCACGTACGCGGATGGCTGGATCCACATCCGGCCTCCGTATCCACTGCCACATCATCCGCGACCGCACTACCTGGCGGGGGGCATGGAGGTCACGAAGCATCATGTGACGGTCACGCTCGTCGACGAATCTGCCGAGGTTACCGTCGACGAGGTGTTTCACAATCCACACAACCGGGTGCTGGAGGGGACCTACTACTTTCCGGTGCCGGCCCATGCCGCAGTCGACAACTTTCGCGTGACGCTCGGCGGCAAGGAACTCGCTGGTGAGATCCTGCGTCGTGACGAAGCTCGCCGCATCTACGAACAGCTGGTGCGTCAGGCTCAAGACCCAGCGCTGTTGGAGTACTACGGCCGTGAACTGTTTCGTGCGCGGGTCTATCCCATTCCCGCGCGCGGCGAAGTCCAGGTGTCGATTCGCTACCGGCACACCATCGAGCGTACCGGTTCGATGTCTCGCTTCAGCTACCCGCTGGACACCGGGCGCTTCAGTGGGGGACCGTACCGCGACGTGCAGATCCTTGTCGATGCAACGACGACTGGCGAATTGCGCAGCATCACGAGCCCCAGCCACCCCGTTCAGGTGGAGCGACCTGGACCGACCCGTGCGAAGGTCCGCTACGAGGTCGCGACGGACGCGGCACGCAAGGACTTCGAGTTGCAACTGATCACCGGCCAGGCGGGTCTTGCGGGCGGCGTCCGCAGCTACCGCGACAGCAACGAAGACGGCTACTTCCTGCTTCGAATCTCACCAGGGAGCGACATCCCCGCCCAGAGGAAACCCAACACCGCTGTCTTCGTCATCGACACGTCGGGATCGATGGCAGGTGAGAAGATCCTCCACGCAAAGGCTGCACTCGCAAACGCATTGAACCGCCTGCGCCCCGAAGACTCGTTCCAGATCGTCACTTTCGCGGCGCGGCTGCGTACGTTTCGAGAGACCGCTGTCCAGGCAACGCCCGCGACGATCGCCCAAGCGCAGCAGTTCGTCCAATCGCTGGTTGCCCGCGGAGGCACCGACTTGAATTCGGCGGTGCAGGCGGGGATCGCGGCGGCGCAGAGCCACGACGATGCAGTATTGCTGCTGCTGTCCGATGGCGCGCCGACCGTTGGCGTCATCGACCCCAAGAAGATCGTGCAAGAAGCGGTGGCATTGAATCGGGGCGACACGCGTTTGCATATCCTTGGTATTGGGCACGACGTCAACACGGTGCTGCTCGACGATGTGTCACGAAAGAACCGGGGCAGCCAAACATACGTCGAACGCGGCGCTGCACTAGAGAGTGTCGTTAGCGCCGCTCTCGACAAGGTCCTCTATCCCTGCGTAACGGATCTTACGATCGCGGCGGATGGAGTGACGATCTCTGAGCTAGAACCTCATGGTCCTTACGACCTGTTCTTCGGTGAAGATCTGGTCGTCACTGGGCGCTACCGCGGCAACGGGTCGGCGCGGCTACGGTGCACAGGCGAGGAGAACGGGAGTCAACGAACGTTCATCTTCACCGGAGACTTCGTCTCTCACGGCGGTGCCGACGACGTGCCTTATCTGTGGGCGCAGTCACGAATCATGCGGCTACTCGATGAACTGCGCAGCACTCCGCGCGATGCGCAAGACCCGTTGCGTGAGCAGATCGCGGCGCTGGGGCTACGCTTTGGCATCGTCACGCCCTACACGTCCTTCTTGGTCACCGAAGATGCGTCCCCGCTGGCAGCGACACTGCGAGAACGGGTCCGAGCGCGTCCCCAGCTCAACCGAGAAGCAGAGGGAGAACGGAGCGGCTTCGATGAGGCCACTGGCTCTAGCTCGTTTGGCTACTCGCGCAAGCAGGCCGACCGCAAGAAAGCCCTGATCGTCGGCCGCGTGGCTGAAGCGAAGAAGGAAGCACAGTGGCGCGAGGCGCTACAGATTCGCCGCATCGGTGGACGGGCGTTCTTCCCTGTCGGCAACCGCTTCGTCGACGGTTCGCTGCAAGGTAAAGAACTGCCCGCACCGACAAGGACATTGCACGTCGGTTCTGTGCAGTTCATGACCTTCCTGCGCGACAATCCAGGAGCAGCACGAATCCTCGCAGCCGGAGTGCCGACCCTGTTTCGTTGGAATGACGAAGTCGTGCAGGTGGAACTCACTCAAGACCCAACGGATTCGCCTGCAGTCGCGCCGGCAGACAAGACGCCGCCAACCGCTACGCAGCCACGCGAGCGCTTCTGATCGGCTGCACTTCTGACGAGAGCGCTAGTCTTCGGAGACGAAAATCGAGCGTTCGCGCCTAAGGCACGCGCACCTCGTGCAAACGCCGCGCGAGCTCGATCGTCGTCGCGATGGAGATCGCTCCGACCGGCGCGATGTTGAGACCCAACGGGAGCGCCGAGTTGCTGTCCCGCAGGTGGCGCTGCACCGACCGCCACATGTCGACGACGTGATCGACCGAGGCTTGCAGCAGCAGGTCGGGATCCTTGGTCAGCTCTTGCTCGAGCGCGACCGAGACTTTGACGCCGAGCCAGCGGAGGAACTTGAAGCTCTCGGCGGCCCGCACTGGGCAGACGCTCAGCAACAGCGGAGTGTTGGCCAGCTGCTCATGCCCCGCGTGAATGTCACCGATCAAGTCGGTGAGGTGTTCGGCGTGGTAGATGATCTGCGTCGTGAAGAAATCGGCTCCCTGCGCAACTTTGCGCGCCATCCGATCAGCCTCACGTCGCTCCGGCGTGCAGCGAGTGGGGATGCAGATGTTGCCCACGGAGATGTCATCAGGAAGGGCCTCGCGGATCAGCTGGTTCGCCTCCGGCACGTTGGGCCCCGGATAGCGCTGGCCACTCTTTTCGCCACCGACCAAGACAAAGTCGCGGACCCCGAACTTCTCGTAGGTCTCACGAAACCAATCCGCTTGCTGGAGCGCAGGGCGATGCACCACGACGCGGTTGATAACACAGCGCACGCCCAGCTGCGACTGAATGGCGTGAGCGAGTTCTCGGGGCGGCACACGTGGCTCGAAGCGCGACTTGCGATCACCCGTCTCACACTTCGATTCTTCCTCACGAATCTCGGGGATGTTGACGGCGTCGAGACGAACCGCCTCCATGACCTTCGCGACTTTCGCAAGGCGCTTCTCGACCGCGCCGGCTCCTAGTCGGAGCGGTGGTGGCACGATCTCGAGTACGGTCGGATTCTCAGTGAGCCAGTCCATCGAGGCGCCTCAGCGTCCCTTTCCAGAACAACACAGCCATGACGATCCCGTAGTGACAATCGCCGAGCCATGAAGACGGTGCTATGAAGACGGTGCACGGAGAATTGCCGTAGGCACTTCTCCTTGCACCGAATCGAAGTTACACGTGCGTCGGGGCGAGTCGCTCTAGCCGCGGGCGTCCGCGAAGTTAGCGGCGACCTGCTGCCAGTTGACGACATTCCACCACGCACCGATGTAATCGGGCCGCTTGTTCTGATACTTGAGGTAGTAGGCATGTTCCCACACGTCGAGACCGACCAGTGGGGTGAGGCCCAGCTTTACCGGATTGTCTTGGTTGGCAGTCGTTTGGAAGACCACGCCCTTGCTGACAGGGTTGTAGCAGAGCCAACCCCAGCCGCTCCCTTGAATCGTCGCTGTATTGGCGGCGAAGTGCTGCTGGAACGACGCAAAGCTCCCGAACGCATCGTCGATCGCAGCTGCCAGCTCTCCCTCTGGAGCGCCACCGCCGTCTGGGCCCATCGTGCGCCAGAACAACGAGTGATTGGCGTGCCCACCGCCGTTGAAGTTCAGCGCTCCGGTCAGCTTCACGACCGCGCTAGCATTCCCTTCAGCGACGGCGGCCTGCAGCGCCTCCTCGGCCTTGTTGTAGTTCGTGATGTAGGTGTTGTGATGCCGCGAGTGATGAATCTCCATCGTTTGGGCATCGATGTGCGGCTCGAGCGCAGAGTAGTCGTACGGCAGATCTGGCAGTGTGTGCGCCATGGCTCAGTGTGTCCTCTCGGTATCGCGTGCGGGAAGAAAGCGGGCCCGCAGCACGGTCGCCGCGAAGCCAAACCGCAAGATACACAAGAACCACCGCGATAGAAACAGCTCCAGCCGATTCAGGGGCGGCCACGGCGTGGGCGAACCGATGCTGCAGACGGGAGTGCCGATCCTCTTACGGTCGGTAGACACCGCCCGACTAGAGGCAGGGCAGCGGATCGGCTGTGCTGTCCGCGCCCGCCTTCGGGAACGGATCGGCCGGGAGTGGGCTCGAGTTGAAGATGTAGGTCAACAGCTGCACCAAGTCGGCAACGTTGATCGAGCCATCGTCGTTGACGTCGGCAGCGTCCGGACAGGTCGCTTCACCGGCGAGGAAGACAATCTCAGCGATGCTTGCGGCGTCCGACAGGTTGACGCTGCGATCGAACTCCACGTCGCCACGAATGAACAGGTTGAGGAACTCGGCCTGGCCGTCGAGGAGGTTCATGACCGGCAGGTCCTGGCCGTTCACGGTGAACAGCGACGACGAAAGCTGGACGTCGAACACGCCAGCGAGGGGCGTTTGCGGCAGCACCGACAACCATGCGACCAGCGCGCCGTCCGAAGGCGGAATCGTCGCGTTGCCGAGGTCGATCGTAGCGTACAGGGCGTCCCCGACACGCGCGGCCCCGACGGCGACGTTGTTGCCTGCGACCTGCGCAGTGACTGTCCCGGCCACGTCGACGCCGTAGTGCATCAGGAACTCGTCATAGTCGAGCCCCAGCGGCGTCAGGAACGTGATCTTCGAAACCGGCTCTGTGTTCCACATGTAGACCGGCACGCGTACCGGCGTGAGCGGGCTGAGCGCAGCCGGGCTGGCCGGCGGCCACGTGATGTTCGTGGTCGTCGGTTGGTCCGCAAGACTACCGGCAGCGACGCCGAAGCCGAGAGCGTTGCCGACCATCACCTGCACCGAACCACCAATCTGGGTGGCTGGGGTGCCATTGATGCCGGTCTCGATCGGGTTGATGTCGACCGTCGTCGTAGCGGCCGGCACGGCCTGCACTTCGCAGATCAGATAGGCGACGATTTGGTGGACACCCACAGGGAGCGGACCCGCCGAGTACATCATTTGCACGTAGTTCAGCGGCGGCGCACTCGGGATCGTACCAATCACCGGCGACAGCGGCTCGCTGACCGTATCGACGGTCGTCACGGCAGCGCAGTAGATGTGGAAGTCGTCGTAGTCGAGCCCCATCCCCCAGCTTTGTACTGGGACAGAGTTCGTCATGAAGACCGGCACCATGACCACGGCTTGGCCAGGTACGAGGACAGCGTCCCCGATCTCGATCTCGTAGTTGGGTGCTGGGGGAGGAGTCTGGGCGAACGTGACCGGCACGCTGCAGAGTGCGACCAAGAAAGCGATCATCACCGGAAGCGTCCACTTCCGCTGCGCGCTCGACTCTTGCTTCGATCTGATCAACGTGTATCCGTTCAACGCACGGTACTCCGATCGATCGCCCGGAGGTTCCTCAATGACGCGGTTGCTACCGAATCATTTCGCGAATCAACCGGTGAACCACCAGTGAATCACGAGTGGCAACGCGCGGCGGACGCTGCTCGGGCAATCTCATTATCGGCACCCGCCTATTTGCCTTATCGACACGCGATAGACCTCGGGCGCACATTTCTGTCGACACCGGCCGATTCTACAGCAGGAAGGCGAATCGCAAACACGTTTTTCGACGGGACTTGAGCACAATCTATGCGCCGTGAGATTCCACCATTTTCGGCCTTCCCCGGTCAACGGGGCGAGAGGCTCTGCAGCGGCCGCCTTGACAGCCCGCAGACGGCACCCTACCTTCCTCGTCGGGGAAACACGGGGTCTTTCGACAAGTAACTTATTTTTGGTAACTTACGTTGCTGGCGCGAACGCGGTCGCCAGCACGATCTCGGCCCTCTGGGGGGCGCCCGCTCGGGGCCCCTCCACGTCAGAACAGGACTCGATCGTTGCCGGAGCACCCCTCGCCGTACCCAGACAGCCTCGGCCATGCGCGCTCGAGAATCGGCGATTTCTTGCGAGAATCGCTGCACGGACGGGAGCTCCCTGGGATCTCCCGTGGTGTTGAGTACCAACTCGAGACCGGCGGCAAGCGTATTCGACCGACACTCTCGCTGTGGCTCGGCGAGGCTCTCGGAGGGGACGAACAGCGGCTGCTGCCGTTCGCAGCCGCTGTCGAACTGCTCCACAACGTATTCTTGATCCACGACGATATCGAAGACGGCGACACGTATCGCCGCGGTGCGCCAACGCTGTGGGCGCACATCGGCATCGAAGAAGCGCTGAACGTGTCCGATTTCCTATTGGCGGAAGCCTATCGCTTGGTCGGCAGCACCGAGAGCCCTGCCGCAGTGACGGTCGACTTGTTCCGCGAATTCAGCGACACGTTCCGAATCACTGTCGAGGGGCAAGCGCTGGATCTCGCCTACCGCGCCAATGCCGACTTCACGCAGCACCTCTACGAACAGATCATCGTCCGCAAGACCGGCCGCTATCTGGCGCTGGGTTGGGTCGGCGCCGCGCGCATCGCGGGGCGGTCCGCCGCAGAGGCGGCAGCGTTCTGGGACGTCGGCCGCGCGCTGGGTCCCGCTTTTCAGATTCGCGACGACGTGCTCGACCTCAGCGACGGCAAAGGGCGAGGTGGGGAAGTTGCCTGTGACCTCCGCGAGGGCAAGCCGAGCATCTTGGTCGCCTTGACACTCGAGAGCGCAGAAGTCACGGCGACAGACAAGGCAACGCTCGTCGAAATCTTGCAAACGGGGCGCGATGACACTACGAGCAGTCAGATCGACTGGGCCGTTGCGCTGTTTGAGAGCTGCGGCGCCATCGCCGAGGCCACAGCCGAAGCCCATCGGCGAGCCGCCGCCGGTGTCGAGATCATTGAATCGATCGACTACCTCCCCAGCGAAGCCGTAGAGACCTTTCGTGCGATTGCGCGTTACCTCGTAGATCGAGAGGTGTAGCATGTGCCAGCAATACCACCGGGGGGCTAACTTGCTGAGAACTGAGAGGACCAACGTTGTCTGGTAAGACTTCAAGGGTCGCGTTGCTCTACGGCGGCACGTGGGAAGAGCGAGACGTCTCCATTCAGAGTGCGCGACGTGTTGCGGCTGCCCTCCATGCAGATGGGTTGTCGATCATTCCCATTCGATGGGACGTCGGTGGCTGGGTGGTTCTTCCTGACAACGAACCCGACTTGACGACTCCAGGCACCGCCATGCCGCCGCTTGCAGCATTGGGTTCGGTCGTCGCCGATGGCCTCGGCGTTGTGTTCGTCGCTCTCCACGGTGGACTCGGCGAAGATGGCACCGTGCAGGGATTTCTCGAAACGGCCGGAGTGCCGTACACCGGCGCTCGCGTCGAAGGCAGCGCCATCTGCGGCAACAAGGAACTGTTTCGCTACGCAGCCATCGGTCTGGGACTCGAAGTCGCGCCCGGTGTCGTCCTGGGTCACGACGAATGGCTGATCTCCGAGGCAGAACTGCTGCCAGCGATGGCTGTCGAGATCGGTTTCCCAGCGATCGTCAAGCCACTCCGCAGCGGCTCCTCCTACGGCGTCCACAGGGTTGCCGATGCCGGCCAGCTGCAAAGCGTGCTCGAGGAGCTCTTCACACGGGAGACCGAAGTTCTGGTCGAGCGCTTCATCGCTGGGCGTGAGTTGACGCTGTCTTGTCTCGGCACTCGCGCGGGTTCGCCGCCACAGTCTCTGCCGATCATCGAGATCGAACCGCTGACCGAAAGCGGCCTCTTCGACCCGATTGCCAAGTACACCGAAGGTAAGGCCCGCGAGACGGTGCCTGCACCGCTCGACAACGAACTCGAGCAGCACCTTCATGCTGCGGCAGTCGAGATTCACGAGCGCCTCGACCTTGGTGCAACCAGTCGAGTCGATGTGATTCTCGGTGCCGATGGTCCCGTGATTCTCGAGGCCAACACGATTCCCGGCCTGACCGACGGCAGCCTGTTTCCGCAGGCCGCTGCCGCCGCCGGAGTCGATTTCACAGCGCTGTGCCGACACATGATCGACTTTGCGTTGTCGACCCATCTTTCGCGCGGCGCCAGTATCACACCCGCAGCCGGCCTGCAGTGATCTCGTGATGAGCTCGACAGGAGCGGAGTCCGATCGTCACTTGGCCGCGCACGTGGATCCTAGACTAGCCACCGTCGTCGCCCTGGCCGACGCGGCTGGGCAAACATTGCTGTCCCGCTTTCGCAACTCCGGCGATCTCGACATTGCCTTCAAAGGACCACGCGACCTAGTAACGATCGCCGACCGCAACAGCGAGTCCTTGATCATCGATGGCCTACGCAGCGAGTTTCCCGGCCATGCGATCCTCGCTGAGGAAAGCGGCGGCAGTCGCGGTGTTGACCCCGCAGAGCCTACTTGGATCGTCGATCCGCTCGACGGCACGACCAATTTCGCGCACGGCCATCCGATGTTTGCGATATCCATCGGGCTGTGGCGCAACGGCCGGGCGGAGCTCGGGGTCGTCCACGCGCCGGCTCTCCGCGAAACGTTCGCAGCCACCCGCGGTGGTGGAACCATATGGTCCCAGGACGGGAACGGTTTCGTACCGGTGTCCGTCAGCGAACACTGCCAACTACGCGACGTGGTACTTGCCACCGGCTTTTCGTACGAGCGCCGTGAGATCGAGTCGGGGGGACTCGATGCTTTCGCCGCTCTATTGGCCGCCGCCCGCGGCATGCGCCGCAGTGGGAGCGCCGCGCTCGACCTCGCTTACACGGCGGCTGGGATCCTCGGCGGCTACTGGGAGTACTACCTGCAACCACACGACGTCGCGGCTGGGGCGCTGCTCGTCACCGAAGCGGGGGGCAGGGTCACCGACGTTGCGGGGGGTGACGACTATCTACAAGGGGGAAGTATCGTAGCTGCCAACCCGACGCTGCACGATCGCATCCGGCAGCTACTGGCAGCAGGCCCTGAACACCCAGGGCTGGGCAGGCAGGAGTACCTTTGAAGAAGGGCAACCGCAGCATCGTCGTTCGCGGTGCAGCCGAGCACAACTTGCGCGGCTTCGACGTGGAGATCCCCCGCAATCGCCTAACGGTCGTCACGGGTCTCTCCGGCTCCGGTAAGTCATCGCTTGCGTATGACATCATCTACAGAGAAGGACAACGACGTTTCGTCGAGAGTCTCTCGGCCTACGCGCGCCAATACCTTGGTAAGTTGGACAAACCCCGTGTCGAGCACATCGAAGGGCTCAGTCCAACGATCAGCATCGACCAGAAGACGATCTCGCGAAACCCGCGTTCGACGGTGGGCACGATCACAGAGATCTTGGACCACCTGCGACTCCTGTATTCGCGTCTCGGAACGCCGCACTGCCCCGAGTGCGGCGACCCCATCACGAGCCGCACCGTCGACCAGATCGTCGACGTGGCCTATCGCGATTGGCCGGGACAGGAAGTGCTCGTTTGTGCACCGATCATCCTCGACCGCAAAGGTGAGTACCGCAAGGAGCTCAGTGAGCTGCGCGAGCAAGGTTTTGTGCGGGCCCGCGTCGACGGCACGGTGCATCGCCTCGACGAAGAGATCGAGCTAGCGCGCTACGAGCGCCATACGATCGAAGTCGTCTACGATCGGATTCGCCTCGATCCGGAACGACGTCCACGCTTCACCGAGTCGGTCGAGAAGGCCCTCGCCCTCGCTGATGGTCTGGTCGACCTGGTGGTCAATGACGAGCAACACCTGCTATCGGCACGCTTCGCTTGCGCGAGTTGCGGCAATAGCGTCCCGGAACTCGAACCGCGCCTGTTCTCGTTCAACTCACACGGCGCATGCACCGCCTGCAACGGCCTGGGCCGCGGCTATGCGGTAGCCGAAGAATCGCTGGTACCCGACCCTGAGCTGAGCTTGTCCGAAGACGCGATCTGCACGTTCCACGAGGGCGTCTGCGAGGAGACCGGCCTCGCTCTGGACGAACTCGAAGAGCTCGGATTCGACACGGAGATCCCGTGGCGCAAGATCCGTAAGGCAACCCGCAACAAACTGCTCTTCGGCGACAAGAAAGGTACGTTTCGCGGCCTTGCACCGCAGTTGATCGAGGCCGCTACGTGGAGCGGAGCACGATCGCAACCGTCGTGGCTGGTGACAGAGCGCTGCGGCGTCTGCGACGGCTCACGCCTCGGCCGCCCTGCCCGCGCCGTGCTCTTTCGCAATCGCAACATTGCGGAGGTAACCGCCGCCACGGTCGGCGAGGCCGAACAGTTCTTCGAAAGCTTGCAGCTCGACGGCAACGAAGCGTTGGTCGGAGCACCGATTGTGACGGAGGTGCTGCATCGGCTGCGATTCTTGCAGTCGGTCGGCTTGTCGTACCTGACCCTAGAGCGATCGGCCGACACGCTGTCGGGGGGTGAAGCCCAGAGAATCCGTTTGGCGTCGCAGCTGGGATCCGGACTCCGCGGCGTGCTGTACGTGCTGGACGAGCCTTCGATCGGACTCCACCCGCGCGACAACCGAGCGTTGATCGAGACGCTGCGACGGCTGCGCGATCTCGGCAACACGGTACTCGTGGTCGAGCACGACCAGGAAACGATCGAAGCTGCTGATCACATCGTCGACGTCGGACCCGGCGCCGGCTCTTTCGGTGGCGAACTGGTGGCCTCGGGATCGCTGTCGGCAGTAAAGAAGACCAAGCAGTCGCTCACGGGGCGCTACTTGCGGGGACTCGATCAGATCGAGGTCCCAGAGCAGCGACGAGCACCCGGGCGTGGCGCAATCACGATCCGTGGCGCTCGTCAGCACAACTTGCGAAACGTCGATGTCGAGATTCCGCTGGGTGCCTTCGTCGGCGTCGTCGGCGTTTCCGGGTCCGGCAAGTCGACGCTTGTCGATCAGATCCTCTATCGAACGGCGATGCGACACGTCGGCTGGCTGGTGCCCCCGCCCGGCGAGCACGACGACGTCGACGGCCTCGACGCGATCGACAAAGTGATCCGCATCGACCAGAGCCCTATTGGGCGCACACCACGCTCGAACCCCGGCACGTACACGAAAGTCTTCGACGAGATACGCGCGTTGTTCGCGCGCATTCCGGAGGCCAAGGTCCGTGGCTACCAGAAGGGGCGTTTCTCGTTCAACGTGAAGGGGGGTCGCTGCGAGAACTGCGGTGGGGCAGGGGTGAATACGATCTCGATGCAGTTCCTCGCCAGCGTCGAAGTCATTTGCGAAGAGTGCAACGGGCGCCGCTACACTCGCGAAACCCTCGAGATCAACTACCGCGGCCTCAGCATCTACGATGTGCTCGAACTTCCGATCTCCGAGGGCGCCGAGTTCTTCCGGGACCTGCCCAAGATCCACCGCGTGCTGCAGACACTCGTCGACGTCGGGCTCGGCTACGTCAAGATCGGCCAACCCAGCACGACTCTATCGGGCGGGGAGGCGCAACTTTCCGCAGCTCGTGTGCGAGTTTGATCCGTTGCGCCTCCCC
>JBCCHQ010000089.1:0-24731 GCA_039028735.1 Planctomycetota bacterium
ACACGGATGACGTAGGTCTGACCGACGTTCACGGAAACGTCGATCTCGGCGTCGGTGCCACCGTCTTGGCAGGCCAGCGGAGTGTTGGCTGCTGCTGCCGCGCAGTCTTCGTACAACGCGATCACGTCATCGGTCATTGGGGGGCCAGACACGATCGCCATGTTCACCATGGGCCAATCAGCAGTCCACTCGAGCCAGAGATCCTCGTTGAAGTTCGTCGCCTGGCCGCAGTTGTTCGGATCAGGTTCCGGGCTCGGTGTTGCGAAGAACAACTCGTAGTTCACGACTTGATTGCCGGTGCCGATCGGCAGCGGCACGACGCACTCGTCGCTGGGCTGCGGATTGAAGAAGACGAAACACTGCGAGGCACCAACGCCGGTGGACGTGGTGACCTCGACCGTGAAGGTGACCGCGAGGCTCAAGCCTTGGTTCCCCATCAGGAGCGTATCGCTGAACGAATTCGGATCGGTGCCCACGACTCCAGAGTAGATAGGATTGGCGACTCCTGGTTCGTTGCTGTTCACGACGAACGTATCGCCGGCGACAGAACCAAACGCGTCCATCCATGTCAGCGAGTAGTCGTTCGGACCTGTCGTGGTGCAGGACAGGTTCATGACTCCACTTTGCTGGCCAATGATCATCAGTGAGCCAAGGCCCGCGCCTCCAGCGTCGTTGGCGACGCGAATGAAGTAGGTGTCACCAACAACGACGGGGACCCCACCGAGGACGACCGGATTACCAGCATCGATGCATGCCAGGTCGATCCCGGCGGCGGCGTCGCCGCATGTGTCGTACATCGCTAGGACAGGATCGGTGATCCCACCACCTGCCTGGGCTTCCCAGATGACATCGACGATCTCGACGTCGGCCACCCACGAGTACCAGAGGTCGTTGTTGAACGAGCCGGCGATACTGCATGTCGGCTCGGCGCCGGTCGAACCGCCAATCGCCGTATCGACGACCAGTCCCACGTTGCCAGTTCCAAGCGCCGTTGCCGTCAAACACTCGTCGTTAGGCGCTGGCGGGAATGACGTAATGCGCAGTTCACCTAGACCGCCGCCGACGACGGTGGCTGAGTCGTTAGCGAGGCGGATGAAGTAGGTGTTTCCGATCGTAACGCCGGTCGTGAAGAGGTTCGGGTTGCCACCATCTTCGCAATCGATCGCAATGCCGGCCACCGCGTCCGCGCAATTTGCATACACCGCATGTACCGGGTTGTTGATGCCAGACCCGCCCTCCCACTCGAACAGCGCGAGGGACTCGTCAGCGACCCAGCTGAACCAGATGTCACTGTCATAGGTGTCTGGCGCGCCGGGGTGACTGGGGCACGGGCTCGGGCCGGGGTCGGCGCCAGTCGTCGCACCGAGACTCGAGACGGCCATGACAACATCGCCGGTGCCGAGGGCGGTTGCGGTCAAGCACTCGTCGTTCGCCACAGTGCCGAAACTCGTGATGCGAAGCTCGCCGGTGCCTACCAAGGTCGTGGTGCTGTCGCTGGCGAGTCGAATGATGTACGTCTGCCCCGGCATCGTGCTGATGGACAGGAAGTTCGGGTTGCCACGATCTTCGCAGTCGATTGCGATGCCAGCGACGGCATCTCCGCACGTCGCATACACGGCGTGGACCGGATTCGTCAGCGGGGCGTTGCCTTCCCACTCGATCAGGGCGCCGGTCATATCAGCCGTCCATGTGAACCAGACGTCGCCGCTGAAGTTGCCGATCGCGCCTGCGCTGGGGCACGGCGCCGGATCTGGGTCGATACCGGTTGTCGCCCCCACGGTGCCCACCGCCATCGTGAGACTACCTGTGCCGAGCGCCGTTGCCGTGCCGCACTCGTCGTTGGTCGCGGCGTCGAAGGAACGAATCTCTAGGAGCCCGGGCCCCGGTGCAGGAGTCGCATTGTTATCCGCACCGATTCGGACGATGTAGGTGTCACCCGGGGTCGTTTGCAGCGTAAAGCCACCGGAAACACCGCGGTCTTCACAGTCGAGCGCGTTCCCAGCAGCGGCGTCGGCACAGCTGGCGTAGACCGAAAAGATCGGGTCCTGCCCGGGCTGCCCGGTCAGCGTGAACTGAGTGAATTCTTTGTCGGCAACGTAGGAGCGCCAAATGTCAAAGGTATAGCCAATCGCGATCGTTCCCCCGGAGGGGCAGAAGTTCGGCGTCGGCTCGGGGCTCGTCGTCGCACCCGAGTTGTCGTAGTTCAAGTCGATGTCGCCAGTACCGAGCGCAATCGCGACCGAACAGTCATCTCCCGGGAATGGATTGAAGGAAGCCGGCACAACGACCGGCGCCGACATGTTCACACCACTCTGGAACACAATCGAGAAACTGACTCCGAGGCTACTCCCTTGGTTCGCTGGAAGCAGCGATCCCATGTAGGAAGTTGCCGGAAAGGCCAGCGTCGCGATCGGATTCGTCACGCCCGGTTCGTCGCTGTTGATCAGAATCGAGTCACCCGCTGCACCAATTGCGGGGTTCGTCCAGTTCAACGTGTAGTCGTCACCGACAACGGTAACACCCGCTCCGGAGACTCCAGCGAGAACCGCGGTGACATTGAGGTTCGCCATCCCCGTCGTCCCCGCAGTAAAGGACCCAACACGGATCAGGTATGTGCTACCAGGGCTCGTGGCGAACGTCATCTGGGAATTCAACGCCGGCGCAGCACAGCCGTCGTCATCGCAAGCGACCAGCGTCGCCAGTGAGGCCGGGCACGCAGAGTACACTTCCAGCCGGGTGTCGGTGAGGGTGGCCGTCGCGTCGCAGAGCTCGATCTCGGCCTGGTCAGTGGTCGCTGTCCAGGAGTACCAAACGTCGTTCGACGAATCTGCGAGGAACCAATTCGTGCAGATTCCGGGGTTTGCGCCGATCTGAAAGTCGTCCGGCGGGGTCACCTCCGTCACGGCGCCAACATTGCTAAACAGCGTTGTCGTCGTTCCCGTCCCAAGCGACTGGGCCGTCGTACAGGTGTCATTCGCCACCTGGGCAGCCGCGAGGCTACAAGCAAAGACCATCGCCAAGCCTGTCAGGCCGGCCCGAGAATAGACAGCCAAGGATCGTTTCACCCTCATGACACCTCTTTCGTTCGAGATTTGCGTTGGAGTCAGACCCGCCCGACTGCGAAGTCGAGCTTCCCACACAGTAGCACGACTGCGGGTACGCATCGAGAGTCGCCAAAGGCTGTCCGGGCCATCCCAAACTGGATTGAGAGTGTTTAGTGACAAGGGTTTAGGGGCTCTTCGCAGAATGCGGAGCCGTCGCGCAGCAGGCGGGGCGAGGGCACAAGGCGTTGGGGCGACGCAGATGAACGCGCACAGGTAAAAGAAGCGGGCCCGCTCCCGGTGCGGTTGGGAGCGGGCCCTCACTACTGGTGCGTACGGTTAGAGACTAGTCGTTCGCGCCACCTGGCAAGAAGATCTGACCGCTCACAGCAGAAGGCTCGCCCCCTGTCTGTAGCCAGTTCTCGCCCCCACCTGCAACGAGGACCCGGTCGTCGGGAGTGTTGATCACTCCGTCTTCCCCGGGGATGGCCGTGATCGTGTGATAGCAGGCCGGTCCCCGCAACTTCGAACCGGCGGGAACGACGAACGACTCGAGCAACCCGCTGCCGAGAGTTTCCTCGGCGACGAGGAAGTCGGCCGACAGCCATGCGCCTATCAGACCCGTTGGGTTGTCGTCCTCGTCGTTGATCAACGTTGGATCGAGCAGCGTCGGGTACTGTGCCGGTGCGTCATAGAATGGATCGAAGTATTCGAAGCTCAAGACGTCATCGAGGACACACCAAGTTTCGTGGCCGACGCGAGGCACCGACAAGTTCGACCGATGCGTGTTCCCGCCACCAGCGGTCACACCCCAACCGCCACGAAACTCTTCGCCGTTGATCATCCGGCTGTAGACAACCGGTTCGATCGGACACTCGACACGACCGATCATGCCGCCGAACGTGCCGTCGATGCACATGCCACCCGCCTGTTGCAGCGCAGTCACGTACTCCCAGTTGCCCATGTGCTGCAGGATGCCGCCGAATTCGTTCGTCGCCGCCCAGAAGCCAATCCCTTCGCTGGGTCCAAACCCAGTGAACGTGACGGTGATCTGTTCTGCTTGTGGTTCACTGGATCCCGGCCCGCCGATACCGTTGAAACTATCGTCGTTCCCGAAGCACAAGAGCACGATGTTGGTCGGCCCCTCAGCACCATTCTGAGTCAGGCGCGAGTGGTGCCCGTAGTTCAGCAACCTTGCACCGTTCGCATGCACCTCCGTCTGCACATTGTTGGCCACCTGTACGGTGCCGGCGATCGGATCGAAGTACTCGACGGATTGCATCTGGAAGACATCGGCACGCTGCGGGAACTTCGTCTGCGGTGCAAACAATGGAGACAGTGTTCGCACGCCACCCGCAATGATGTACTTGTCATCCGGCGTATTGAGTCGGTTGTCGAAGCCCCCGACAGCGATCGTCGCGTGTTCGGAACGACCTCGCGCCGACTGCAGCTCGATGTCAAATCCCGTTTGGCTGACTGCTGGCTCGAAAGCCAAAGTCGCCGGATTGAAGACCTCCAGCTGCTCCGTCGATGGAAACGTCAAGATGTCGATCATGAACAGCGGGTGACCCGGCGGAAAGTTCGGATCGATGATCGTCTCCATCACCGAGCGCTGTCCGCCAGCCATCAAGACCTGCCCGTTGCTGAGCGGCGTCGCAGTGTGGTTGAAACGCGGGTTCAGCATCGGGTTCTGGATCTGCAGATGCGTCGGGTTGAAAGTGCGGCTCTGGCGATCGTAGATCTCCGCCTCCCCCACGGCTTCACCAACCAGAATGTCGGTCGCGCCGCCAGCCACGAGTACGTTGCCGTCGGCAAGCTCTGTGGCGGTATGGAAGCAACGTCCACCGAACTGCAGAATGATCGGATCACCCGAGAAGTTCAGGTCGATCCAGACTCCCGAGATCGACTCGACCGGAGGTTCTTCCTGGATGGTCTGGTCGTAGACCTCGGCTCTGTCGAGCGTGGTGAAATGCCGCTCATCGGTGCCGCCGATAATGATCACGGTACCGTCACCGAGATACGTCGCGGTGTGCCCGTAGCCGGGCGTATGGAGCTGCGCAGTCCCGTAGACTGTATTGTCTGTCGTGAGTGGCGGCGCCGCGCTCACGAGATTCTGTATGCCGGCGCCCCCGCCAGCTCGCCCTCCGGAGTTACACGCGGGCAGCGCCGCGAGACTCACTACCAAAAGAGCGACAATGAACCCTCTCTGATTCATTTCCTTCATTACGCACCAACTTCCCGTGTCCACGACCTTCACTGCTCACGAGCAGAGGGAGGGGTCCGGGTGGGCGTTAGCAAAGTCGCTGCCGAACTTGGTGGGTACTACCGGCGACGATCGCAAGGCGAGTTCGTTTGGGGAGTTGCGCGGAACGTTCAGAGCTTGATGACAGAAGTTGCGGCGTCAACAAACTGACAACGCGATCTTACAGCGGCAAGCTACCTTTACGGATTGTCATGGAAAGCGTGACTTCGTGACAATTCGAAGCGCGCAACAGCACCTGCATCGACTTGGCAATGCAACGTATCCGAAGGCCACAGTGTCACACTGTCACAGTGTCATACTGTCACAGCAAGGGCCGCGCGAAGTTGGACACACACCCGCGGGCTTCCCGCGGGTGTGCGCGGGCACACTTGTTTCGATGCCGGCCTACTCGTCCTTGATCTCGACTTTGTCGATCGTGTCGCCTTGCGTGATCGCGTCCACGACTTCTTGCCCACTGAGCACTTTGCCAAACACGCTGTGCTTGTCGTCGAGCCAGTCCGTTGCGACGTGCGTGATGAAAAACTGCGACCCGTTGCTATTGGGACCCGAGTTGGCCATCGAGAGGACACCGGGGCCGTCGTGTCGCAGGTCGGGATGGAACTCGTCCTCGAACTTGTAACCAGGCCCGCCCGTGCCGGTACCTTCGGGGCAGCCGGTCTGGACCATGAAGTCCGGGATCACGCGATGGAACGTCAAGCCGTTGTAGAAGCCCTTCTCGCTGAGCTCTACGAAGTTGGCAACGGTCTTGGGCACCTGTTCCTCGTGGAGCTGCAGACGAATCGTACCCTTGGAGGTCTCTAGTTCAGCGACTTTCATGTTGGCTCTCTCTCAACTGCTAGATCTGTAGGCTGTTCGTGACGTGCGAAACCGACGGATCATAGCGATGGACGGGGCCCAGAGCCACCCAGCTCCTGGTCACTCCTCAAACAGCTGCCACAGTTCGACGCCGTGCGGGTGGCCTTCCACAACCTGTTCCATGCGCTGTCGCAGCGTAGGGTCCAAGCGCAGCGCGGCCAAGGCGGTTGCGCCCTCGCGGGCAGCGGGCATCGCACCATCGGCGACGATACCGAAAACGAAGTCAATCGCCGGCTCGCGCCGCAGCGCGACCATCGCGTGCAGCACAATCCGACGCTCTTCGCTGCGATTGGCACGTTGCCACTGCTGCTGCAACAGCGGGAACGCCGCCTCCAAGCGCGAGTCCCCTAGCGCCAGGATCGCGGCGCCCGGATCGCAGGCACCGCCCTCCAGCAAACTACGTACGAAGTCGAGCGTTCTGCGCGGAGCCAGCTCGAAGAGTGCCGCAAGAGCCTCGATCAACACGTCGGGCTCGTCATCGCCAGTCAGGACTTTGAGGCGCAACACGGCAACGGCAGCGGGGTCGCCGCACGCGCCGATCGCGCGCGCCGCCGCCACGCGCACCTGCGCCTCCGCATCGAGTAGGCGCGGCAACAGCTCCATCACGACGTCGGGGTGACCGCAATTGACCAGCCCGATCGCACAAGTGGCGCGTAGGTCAACTGCGCTGTCGACGGGGCGGCCAAACGATGGCTCCATCTGCACGTGGTGAGCACCGAGCAGCAACACCTCGGTCGCCGGTAGTTCCATGTCAACGATGGCCCGCGCAAGCGCTTGTTTTGCCAAGCAGCGCTGGTCGGTCTTGATCGGATCCACCAAGAAACGCTGAAACGCTGTTTCCAGCTCGCCTTCGAGGTCGTGTTGATTCAGCTCAGCAGCGACTGTCGCAGCTCGCGCAACGATCAAGTTGTTTCGGCTCTGCAATCCCGCCACCAGGGTCTCGGTAGTGATGGCACCCGGTGGCTCCTTCCGAAGACGAGACAACTTCGTGAGCTGCGCCTCGACTCGGTCCGGCCGCTTCGCTGCGTTCATACGACCTCAGGTCAGGTTCGGGTCCCGCACGACCATGAGGCGGATCTCGGTCATGTCCTCCATCGCAAACCGCACGCCCTCGCGGCCCAGGCCGCTCTCCTTGACTCCGCCGTACGGCATGTTGTCGACACGGTAAGAGGGTACATCCCCGATCACGATGCCGCCTACATCGAGTTCGTCCCACGCTCGCTGCGCCTTGTAGAGGTCTCGCGTGAAGACACCGGCCTGCAGTCCGAACATACTGTCATTGACCGATTGCAGGGCTTCGTCGAAGTCGGCGAACGCGGATAGAACCGCAACGGGCCCAAAGGCCTCCTCAGCGACAATGCTGCTGTCCGCTGGTGCCGCCTCGAGCAACGTTGCATCGAGCATCGCTCCATCGCGGCCGCCGCCGCACAGCAGCTTGGCTCCTTTCGTCACCGCTTCTTGAATCCAAGAGTCGAGACGAGCGGCTTCTTTCTCGGAGATCATTGGTCCAATAAAGGTCTCCTCATCGCGCGGATCCCCCTTGCGTAAAGCTTCGGTGGCCGTAATCAGCCGTGCCTTCGTTTCGTCGTAAATGGACTCATGAATCAAGATCCGCTGCACACCGATGCAGCTTTGCCCAGATTGATAGAAGGCTCCAAAGATGATGCGGCTCACAGCGTCATCGAGGTCGGTATCCGCATCGACGATGACCGCGGCATTGCCACCCAGCTCGAGGACTACAGGCTTCTTGCCGGCCTTGGCCTTCAGAGCCCAACCGACAGCTGGAGACCCTGTGAAGCTCAGCAGCTTCAGCCTGTCATCAGTCGTGAACAAATCAGCACCGTCACGGCGGCACGGAAGGATCGAGAATGCGCCCGTAGGAAGATTCGTCTCGGCCAACACCTCACCGATGATCAGCGCACCGATCGGGGTCAGGCTGGCTGGCTTCAGAACGAAAGGGCAGCCCACTGCAAGCGCCGGCGCCACTTTGTGCGCGGCCAGGTTCAGCGGAAAATTGAAAGGACTGATGAACGAGCAAGGTCCAATCGGTACCCGTTTCCACATGCCGCGGTACTGCCGTGCGCGCTCGCTAATGTCGAGGGGCATCACCTCACCGTAGATGCGCACTGCTTCTTCGGCCGCGACGCGAAACGTGTCGATCAACCGCGTGACTTCGCCGCGGGCATCTCGGATCGGCTTGCCAGCCTCTAGGCAGAGCGCCATCGCCAACTCATCGAAGCGCTCTTGAAAGCGCGCGACGCAGTGCTGAAGGACAGCCTGTCGTTCATACGCAGCAAGTCGTCGCATCGGCTCTGCTGCCGTGACTGCCGCGGCAATCGCGCGGTCGATCGCCGCTGGGTCCGCCATCGCCACCCGCGTCGCCACTTCACCGGTGTACTTGTTGGTAACGACCAAATCTTGGTTCGGCGCTTCGGCACGGTTCGCTAGATAGTAGGGGTAGCTCTCTCTTAGATCGTGCATCCGATTTCTCCCAAACGCTCGGTCAGTTTCGGGTTCTCGCGATAGTCGATCGGGATCACGACCAGACTGGGCCCGGCAGCGTCCAAGGCCGTGCGCAACGTATCCTGCAGATCACTGCTGCGATCACAGCGGTATCCGTTCCAGCCGAAGGACTCTGCGAGCTGTACGAAGTCTGGGTTGCCAAAGGAGAGATCAGTGTGTTTGCCGAACTCGGTCTGTTGTTTCCACGCAATCAGCCCATAGGCATGGTCTTCCCAGACAAACGCAAGTATGTCGCTATCGAGACGCCGCGCCGTCTCCATCTCTTGCACATTCATCAAGAATCCTGCGTCGCCACAGACAGCCACGGCCCGCTGATCGGGCTGCACAATCTTCGCAGCGATCGCCCCCGGCAAAGCAAAGCCCATCGAACAGAAGCCGTTCGGAATCAGACATGTGTTTGCGTCGTGGCAGTGGTAATGGCGCGCGATCCACATTTTGTGAGCGCCAACATCGGAGAGCACGATATCGCCTGCTCCCAGAACCTGCCGCAAATCCCAGAGCGCCTTTTGCGGGCGGATCGAGCCTTCCGTGTCATCGTCTGCATGCTCTTGCAAGTCTTCGAGCATCCTGCTGCGCGCCCGACGCGCGTGGCTGTGGTCGAAGTTTAGCTCTGCGCGGTCACGCTCTGCTCGCTCGTTCAGCATCCACAACGCATGGGCGAGATCGCCAACCGCTTCGACGGCGATCGGATAGTTCGCATCGATCTCGGCGGGTTGGAAGTCGATGTGCACGACTTGGTGCTTGGAGTCCGGGTTCCACAAACGTGGATGGTACTCGACCATGTCGTATCCAAGCGCGATCACGAGGTCCGCCTGCTCGATCGCGACAGCAGGAAAGTCCCGAGCCTGCAGACCGACCGTGAAGCAACACTCCTCGCGATCCATGTCGACGCACCCCTTGGCCATGAACGTCGAGATCACGCCGATCCCCGTCAGGTCCACGAAGCGACGCAACTGCTCGCTGGCACGCTTGCGGATCGTGCCGTTGCCAGCCAAGATGATGGGCTTCTTGGCACCGCGAATGGCGGCCCACGCGCGATCCATGATCTTGTCGTCTGGCACTGGCCGCCGGAAACGACGCGGCTCGATCGGCTCTGCCTCAACCTCGAGCTTCGCCACGTCTTCGGCCAACTCCAGGTGACAGGCGCCCGGCTTCTCAGTTCGCGCCAGCCGGACGGCTTTGCGCACCATCTCTGGCACACTGCTCGGGTGCACAATCGACTGGGTCCACTTGGTCACCGGACGAAACATCGACACGACGTCCATGATCTGATGCGATTCCTTGTGTTGGCGTCGCGAGTCACCTTGTCCTGTCAGTACCAACATCGGCGCACGGTCCATGTTGGCATCGGCCACACCAGTGATCAGATTCGTCGCTCCCGGCCCCAGCGTGCCCAGGCAACCTGCGGGGTCGCCTGTAAGGCGCCCGTAGACCTCAGCCATGAACGCGGCGCCTTGCTCGTGTCGCGTCAGTACAAATTCGATCGGCGAGTCTTCGAGAGACATCATGAAGTCGGCGTTCTCTTCCCCCGGGACACCGAAGATGTGGCGCACACCTTCGGCCTCGAGGCACTTCACCAACAGGTCAGAAGTCTTCAATACATCGCTCCTCTCGGTGGGTTCCAAGATAGCTCGCACTGGAACACGGCACGCTGTCGAAGGCAATCCAGCTTCTCAACGCCGTGGGGGTCGACGCGGAGGCGCACCGGCCACGCCACCCGCAGGAAGGGCCAGCGGGACCAAACGCGTCAGGGGCCCACCCACCGCTGTGCCCTCTGCGTACCCAAGGCCCGAGACCACGAAGCGGAAACTGCGCTCGGCACAGAAGCGAGTGCCTTTGCGCTGCAAAACGTCGTCATCAAGCTGCAGGGCGTCTTCGAAACTCAGCTCGGAGAATCGCCGCGGTCGGGGCCCGCGACACGCAGGATCCCACTCGTGGACTCCTCCCGTGTCCTTGAGCAAACGGCACGGACAGCCGAGAGCATGCGCGAGGAAAAGGGCACTGAGGTCACTCCCTCCCCGACCGAGCAACGTGGGCCGGTTATCTACGTCGCGCCCCAGAAAGCCTGGCATTACTACTACCGACACTTGACGGAAGTAGCGATCAAGCAGTTCTGTGTTCACGTCAATTGGCTCAGCATCGAGCGTAGGGCCAGCGGTCTTGATCGCAAGCATTGCCGTATCCAGCGCTCGCGTTGGTGTCGCGCGGGCGTTCAATACCAGCGTGAACTGCGCCAAGCTTTCCAGCTCGCCAATTGCCACGACCTGGGCGAGATCGCTGTCCGTGGCTCCGGGTGCAAGATCACGCGCAACTTGGTAGAGGTCGTCGGTTCTGCCGCGAAACGCCGAGACCACGGCAAGCACTTGATAACCGCGCTCTAGCCAACGCTCTACTTCCACCGCAGCACCTTCTAGCTGTGCAGGACTCGGTAAGACCGAAGATCCAAACTTGAGAACAATTCGCGGCCGGGTCATCGCACCTCCTCTGCGACGTCGACCGCCTGCAAAGCACGATCGAGGGCAGTCTGAAGGTCTGTGGTCAGATCGTCGATGGACTCGATACCTAGCGACAATCGTAATAGACCGTCGGAGATTCCCGCGCGGGCACGCGCTGCAGCCGGCATCGCGGCGTGCGTCATCGTCGCAGGGTGCGCGACCAGGCTCTCGACGCCGCCCAACGACTCAGCAAGAGAGAAGTAACGGAGGCTATCCACGACAGTGCCAACCTGGTCGGGATCGCGCAGCTCGAAGCTCACGATGGCCCCGTAACCGTCTTGTTGACGGCGTGCGATCTCGTGCCCATCGTGCTCTGCCAAGCCGGGGTAGTGAACGCAACGAACTCCAGGATGCTGGACGAGCAGCGCAGCGATCGCTCGGGCATTGCGCTCATGTTGCTGAAGCCGGGCATGCAGCGTCCGCAGCCCGCGCAGCGTCAGATAGGCATCGAATGGAGAGCCCGTCAGCCCAAGACAGTTGCTCCAGTAGCGTAGACGATCCACAAGCTCTGGATCGCGCGCTAGCGCGGCCCCGCCCACGACGTCACTGTGACCGTTCAAGTACTTCGTTGTGGAGTGCACGACAACGTCAGCGCCAAGCTCCAACGGACGCTGCCAGATCGGTGACAAGAAAGTATTGTCAACGACCACGATTGCCGCAGCTGCATGCGCACGAGCGATGACTGCAGCGAGATCAGTGATCCGAAGCAGAGGATTGCTCGGGGTCTCGATCCAAACCAAGGCTTCCCCTGCTGCACCGAGACCTGCGGCCCAGTCGTCAGTGCCGAAGTCGACGAAGGAACAGTTAAGGAATCCTCGCTCATGATAGGCAGACAGCAGTCGGTACGTGCCTCCATAGCAATCGAGAGGCGCCAACACTCGACTGCGTCCGGAAGCATGTAGGACCGCCGTTACGGCTGCCATTCCACTCGCGGTGACAACCCCACCAGCCGCGGATTCTAGGCGTGACAGCGCTACCTCGAGTTGGTCCCGTGTCGGATTGCCCGACCTGGTGTAGTCGTGTTTGCGCGGCAGACCAAGTCCGGCGAACTCGAAGTTCGATGATAGATACAAAGGCGGAATGACGGCGCCGAACGCTGTGTCGGTAGCGACACCCGCGCGAACGACCTCTGTACGAGAGCTACTGGGGACCATTCTTACTCCCCCCTTCGACGCCAACACAACGAAGGATCGCAGCGAGTCGATCGGTCTCCTTCAAGAACGCATCGTGACCGTACGGCGAGTAGAACAACTCTAGTTGAGTGGGCGCCGAGATGCTCCGTGCCAACTCTCGCAACTGCTGCGGCGGTACTAGCTGATCTGTCGTCGTACCAACGACGGTGGTCGGCACTCTTATCTGTCGAGGATCTACGTCGTGCAGATCCATCGCGAGTGACAGTCGGGCATACGCTACGGTTGAAAATCGAGCGACGAAAGCGCGTCCCCGTGCTGTCAGATACTCTTCGACTGGGAAACTCGAGTTGGCTTCTGTGGTGCGTGTACTAAACCGTGCCCGAAACTCGTCGCGGCTGCGGTACGTGGTCATCGCCAGAGCGCGCGCCAACGCCAGCGCATCGTCGCGACGGAGCCCAGCCTCTCCGAGTTCCAGAATACGACGCTGTACGCACCGCCATGCGGTTGCGGTGGGATCGGGGGTCGCCGGAGCACTGATCACAAGCAGCTTCTCGAGCAGTTGTGGGTAGCGAGCGGCAAGCGCGAGCCCGACCATGCCGCCGTACGACGCGCCCACGAACGCGCGCAATTTGGAGACACCCAACGCTCGTAGGACACGAGCCGTGGCCGCGGCTTGTAGACGAGGCGTGACGGACGCAGGCTCGTAGCCGAACCTGTCCTGCGGTCCACCCAGATAGTCCAACGACAACACGCAGACTTGCGTCGTATCAATGGCGCAGCCGGGACCAACCAGGTTGCGCCACCAGCCACTCCGACTGCCACAGGGAGAGTCGGCGACTTGTGCGTTTGCGGAGATACCGCCCTGGACCACTACCATCGGTGCATCGATCGGCCCATGGCATTGCCATGTGACGGCGCAGCCGCGGGGTTCAGAAAGGACTATGCGACCTTGCGCTGGAGCCGCGCAAGCCTCGCTCCCGGGTGAGCTCGGGTGACCACGAAACGACATAACATCCTCCTCCGTGAACGGAGGAGAACCCAGGGGTTCGGTGTCAAGTCGGGAAGGGTGGTGCCGAAACGCCAGTTGGGCATCGGCGTGCCGCCGCGGCCCGAGGCCCGACGGCACAGATCTCTTCCGTCCTCATCTTCCGAAGAACGCCTCGGTTCTCCGTGGGACTTGGCACCTTTCCGAGCGCTAGAGAACGCTGCGGCGGTTGCCCCGGCTTCAAAGGGCCCATTCCCTCTGCCGGTCTTGATGAGCTCGGGTGCACAGTGCACGCCGAAGACTAGGGCGCCGACGTTACTGGCTGGTGTCCTCCTGTCAACGCGTGAGTCAGAAAAATTCCGCCTAGCACCGCGGAACCTAGGCACCCCAATAGCGGCAAAGGAAGTTGCACCCTCTCCGCATTGCTGCGGCAACTTCATCGAAAGACTTGGAGCTCTGCTGGAGTCCCCGAGACGGGGCTCCCGCAGTGCCAACTCAGGCTTCGGCCTCGCTCGGCTTCCTGGCGACCCACCCCAGGAGCCGAGCGTTTCTGTGCCCACGGGTTGCCAAAGTTAGCGGACCGTAGCGCTCCTCTGGCGCTTGAGGACAGGACACGCCCCGCCTCTCACTGCCACCGGGATCGTATCAACTCGAGTTGGCCGACGGCACGGTCGCCAGGCCCATGTCACTCGACGTGACCACGGAGAATCGTCATCGAACACTGGGAGCCATCAGTGCAAGTTGCCCGGGTGCTCAAGTCACCTGCCGATGTCCAACGCGCAGAGCAGGCACGATGCAGGAGCCAAGCATCACGGAAGCAATACCGACGTGAGGCCACTTTTTTTGCTCGCCGACGGACGTGTCAGCTCTTAGCACCACGGACTCGGACAAGTCGATCTGGCCCGCATATCGCTATGATCCAACGCACGGTCAGAGACCAGCCGCGTCATAACAGCGCAGTCGAGCGGGAGAACTGTAGCCGCTGGCGGTTAACAAACAGCCGCTCACCCGGAGACACGGCACCCGCCTACGCGCTGCGACTTGTTCCTCTCAAAACGAAACGCGTGATCTTAACGTCGAAATGCGTCAACCTCTTTGGCGACAGCAGCTCATGTGGGGCTGCGGCCGTATTCATGGGCAGGAACCAGGAGGTACTGATGCGTTCGTGTACTCGCGGTTCGTTCTATTGTCTCGTTGTTCTTCTTCTGGCAGTTGCAACGTCAATGCAGGCGGAGCCACCGGCCAACAAACCACTGGACCTCCCGGCAGGAACGTCGACTCGGGATGCTCTAGTTGGGAAGGAGGAGCAGCTCGCAACCATGATTGCGTTCGGCCAGTCCTACACTGCCCACACCTTCGTGTTCTGTATCGAGCAGTCCACGACCCTCAACTGCTGGCGCATCCCGATCATCATCGAACTAGAAGCAGCGCTCGCGCAGCTCCCGCCGGAAGTCGAATTCTCTGTTGTCATGTATCAAACTGGCGCGCAAAACTTCTCGACCGCGCCGGTCAAAGCAACCCCCGAGAACCAGGCCGCAGCAGTCAGCTGGGTCTCGTCATCGGCGTGGTGGATCGGCACCTGCTGCATGATGGAGGGTGTCCTCTCCGCCGTGGAAGTCGCGAACCAGTCCGACGCTCACGAGCAAGCCATGATCCTGATCACGAGTGGGGACACCGGCGGCGCAACGACGCAACTCACTTGCGAAGCGATCTCGAGCGCCAACTTTCAACGCGACACAATTCATGTCGCAACGCCGCAGCTTGTAGGTCCGACCGACTGGCTGGCTCCGGTGGCTTACAACACCCCTGGCGGCACTCTGGCGCAACTACCGCCACCGATGCCCGGCGACTAAGCCGACGACAGTTACATCGAGACAGTACATGCGTGGCCGGAGTCGACACTCCGGCCACGTTTGTTATTGGCCTTTTGTTGTGAACGGGCCAACCGTTACGGCTTTCCCGACGACTACTGGTCTCGAGCGCACCGTATCGTCTCGACGACGCGCTGCACTTCTAGACCGACGCGCAATTCGGGAAGTGGACTGGCGAGGCCCTGCATGCGCGCGCACAACGCGTCCAGAGTCGCCGTTCCCGAGACGTCACTATCGTCCCACGGGCTACTCTGCCACCCCGAAGCCGTGCCGATCGCAAACTGATTCCAATCTCGCAGGCGATAGCTCTGCTTGGATGCGTAGAGCACCCATTCGTTCGCGTCCGGCGCAGCGCCCCCAGCGCCGGCCATGAAGCGAACAGGCACACCGTTGGCCTCGAGTTGCGCGCTGACGTGCGTTTCAGTGTTCGCGCCTGCCGCGATTGACACGGACGACTGCTCCACCTCCAGCTCCCCCATGACTCGCAACGTCAGATACGCAAAGTGCGAGAAGACCTCTCGCACGAAGCCACCCTCAGCGGTGCCATCGAGCCAAGGACCTGCACGGTGCCAACTCCTGGGCCAGCTAGAAAAATGGTGAGCGATGTCAATGCGGAGAGGCGCCCCGGCGGTACCCGCCTGCAAGTCAGCGTCGATGCGAGCCAATCCGGCAGCCGCCGCAAACGGGAAGTGAATCGCGTTCGGAACTCCAGCGGCCTCCACGGCCGCAACAAGCTGCTCGGCTGCGTCCAAATCAACTGCAAGCGGTTTCTCACAGAAGACTGCCTTACCTGCAGCTGCCGCCGCCAACCCGATCGGCACGTGGGAGTCCGGCGGCGTGGCAATGTAGACGATGTCGACGTCATCGGCAGCGCATACCGTGTCGACCCTCTCATCGACACGGGCTGCGGGAGCCTGTGCAACTGCTGCAGCGGCCCGCGTGCGGTCCCCGTCAACGAGTCGGGTAACCGTGAACGCGTCATGCGCAGCGAGCATTCCCAGCATTCGTTGCCCCATGAGGCCCGTGCCCACGACGCCGACTCGATATTGCATTTCCTGGAGGTTCCTCACTGTTGGTAGCACGACCGCCGACCTTGCGCCGAATGGAAGAGCACCCTACAGACATCTATACGCCTGAGCCGCTCGTGGCTCAAGCCTCCAGCAGCAACCGTTGGAGCAACTCTGTGCGATTCGCAGCGTCGCTCCACTGGGCGCCGGGCTTTGCGCCCCTTCCGTCCGGTCGCCAGGCTACTTGGGATGTGACCCGTAGATCGTGTACTATGCAGGACTCCTTGAATTCAGCCCCGAATGAGAACGCAGCATGAACCGCGACCAACACAGCAGTCCGCTCCACGACCCGGAACGGCTCCAAGCCTTGCGAGACAGCGGGCTCATGGATTCCCCAGCCGAGGATGACTTCGATCGGCTGACGCGGATTGCGACTCGTGTCTTGGGAGTGCCGGTCTCATTGGTCTCGCTCGTGGACGATCACCGACAGTTCTTCAAGAGCGCGCAAGGACTGCCCGAGCCATGGGCAACGATGCGCGAGACACCTCTGACTCACTCGTTCTGCCAGCACGTTGTTGTGGACCGCGAGCCGCTGATCGTGACGAACGCACCGGAAGATCCACGGGTGCGCGACAACTTGGCTGTCAGCGAGATCGGGGTGATCGCGTACGTTGGAATTCCACTCATCACCACGGATGGTCATGCGCTGGGATCGCTCTGCGCCATCGACACGGCGCCGCGGCAATGGCACCCCGACGAAACCGATATAATGAAGGACCTCTGCGCACTTGCGATGGCAAAGATCGAGCTCAGACGTCGCGTACAGAAGGAACGGCGCGAGAAGGCCAACGCGATGCTGCGTGCCCGCGCGGCTGGGGAGGCAGCTGCGGTCGCTGGCGCAGCACGGCAGCGGGCCGAGCGCGCCGACCTCGAAAAGAGCCGCTTCCTCGCCAACATGAGTCATGAGATCCGCACACCGATGAATGCAATCATTGGCTTCAGCGAGCTGCTGGACGGTGTCGTGGAAGACTCACGCGCCAAGCACTACCTCTCGGCTATCCAGACGAGCGGGCGCTCGCTGCTGGACCTCATCGATGACATCCTCGACCTGTCGAAGATCGAGGCCGGGCGTCTCGAGCTCCGTCCGGAACCGACCAACATTCGGCAGCTGGTCTCGTCTGTGCAGCTCTTGTTCTCGCAACAGGCGCTCGAGAAGGAAATCGATCTACAAACTGAGGTCGAGTCAGACTGTCCGACCTTCCCAGTGATCGACAAAGCTCGCACTCGCCAGATCCTGCTGAACTTGCTGAGCAACGCGATCAAGTTCACGGACCAGGGAACCGTACGACTGCACGTGCGCTGCCTACCACATGTGATAGAAGGGCAAGACCAAGAAGCAGTGCGCGTGGATCTCGAGGCTACCGTGACTGACACTGGGCGAGGCATCTCGAGCGATCTGCAGGAAACTGTCTTCGAACCGTTTCGCCAAGTTCGAGAAGGTGACGACAACCGGTTGATGAAGGGCACAGGACTGGGCCTCAGCATCTGCTCCAGCTTGGCTGCTCTGATGGGCGGGAGCCTACAGGTTGAAAGTGTCGTCGATCAGGGCTCCATGTTCACGTTGCAGATCCCGGGAGTGCCCTGCTCACAGGAACCAGCTACAGAGTCTGCAGAAGAGCTGTGCTACGACCTAGATCGACTACAACCCTCCGTCCTGTTGATCGTCGATGACAATGATTTCAATCGCGAGGTCGCGAGTGGTCATTTCGAGAACTCTGCCCATGTGGTGCACTTTGCGAAAGACGGAGCGGAGGCTGTGCAACGAACCAGAGAGTTGCGCCCCGACGCGGTCTTGATGGACATTCGCATGCCTAGAATGGACGGCAGAGAAGCGCTGGCGCACATCAAGGCGGATCCAGAGATCGCCCACATCCCGGTACTTGCAGTTACCGCCTCCAGCTTGATTCAGGAAGAGGCAGAACTTCGCCGAACGTTTGCCGGCTATCTTCGTAAACCGTTCACGAGGTCCACGCTGTTCGAACTCTTGGCAAGTGTACTCCCAGTTGCAGAGAGTGCACCTCCGAGCCCACGCTCAGACACCAACCCAGCCGACCCAACGGTGTCCGCCCCCAGAGTCACCACCGCATGGCCAGCGATGCTAGCCATCCTGGAGGAGCTCCGAGAAGACCCATGGCCACACCTTTGCGAGTCGCTGGCAATGAGCGAGATCGCCGCGTTCGCTCGAAACCTCGTTCAAGTCGGCGAACAAGCTGCTTGCCAAGAACTATCTACCTACGGCAGTGAACTCGGCAAGTGTGCGGCGCGCTTCGAAGTATCGAAACTCGAAACACAGCTGCGAAGCTTTCCTGAGGTCGTTGTCGCTATTGCGGAGCTAGCAGAACAACAATGATGCCGCAAAAGTCCATAGGCACGATACTCATCGTCGATGACCAAGAGAGCAACATTGCCGTTGTCGGCACAACGCTATCGGCAATGGGGTACGAGATTCTTCCAGCGACGAGTGGCGAGCAAGCACTCGCGCGAGTGGAGGCACGGACTCCGGACTTGATCCTGCTCGATATCGTGATGCCGGAGATGGATGGCTTTCAGGTCTGCACGCGGCTGAAGTCCATCGAAGCGACAGCGCGAATCCCTGTCATATTCTTGTCTGCCGCCGACGATCACGAAGTAGTCGTCAGAGCCTTCGAAGCTGGAGGAGTCGACTACATCACGAAACCATTCAACAAGTCCGAACTGCAAGCCAGAGTCAGGACTCACATCGATCTCAAGCGTGCTCGTGATCAGCTGCAGGAAGTCGTCCAACAACGCGAAGAGCTGACCGGGATGCTTGCGCACGACTTGAAGAACGCTCTCTTCGGGATCCAACTGAGCGCCAAGGTTCTGCAGAGTCATGGCGAGCACTCTCCTGAAGAGGTGGCTCAAAGCACTGCGGCGATCTCTGGGGAAGCCAAGAGCGCACTCGAGCTCGTCGACAGCTTCCTGTCGAGAATCGCCGACGACCGCGTCCAGGTGCTAAGCACTCCTGTTGAAGTTGACGTCGCGCAATGCACAGAAGCTGTCGTCAAACGGAACCTGTGCCACGCCAAGGACAAGAACATCACCCTGCACTGGCAGCCTCCAGAGAACGGCCCAGTAGTGTATACAGATCCGGCGATAGTCCGTGAGGCTTTGCACAACTTGGTGTCAAACGCGCTGAAGTTCTCGCCACCTTCTGCCTCTGTCTGGGTCAGCGTCGACGCCCAGACGACAGACATCGTCGTGCGCGACGAGGGCCCTGGCTTTACCGAGGAGGACAAGAAGCGCATGTTCGAGCGTTTCGCAAGACTGAGCGCCAAGCCCACAGCTGGCGAGACGTCGACCGGACTCGGCCTCCGTATCGCGAAGAACCTCATCGACTTGGTTGGCGGCACACTGACCTGTACCAGCGTTGCGGGCCAGGGCGCAGAGTTCCGCATCTCCCTGCCGCTAGAACCACCGCTTCACTAGCCCGGCACAACGAACAGCGTGCAGCGGTGGACCGAATCGACGCGCTCCGCGACAAACTGGGGGAAACATGCCAAACGGACTCGAGAGCCTGGTGACGGAGATTCGTGCCTGCCGAATCTGCGAGGACTCCCTCACCGACGGCGTCCGCCCCGTTGTGCAACTGCACCGTCAGTCGAAGATTCTCATCGCGGGGCAGGCGCCGGGACGCCGCGTGCACGCTTCGGGCGTCCCATTCGACGATCCCAGCGGCGATCGCCTGCGCGACTGGCTTGGCGTTTCGCGCGACACGTTCTACGACCCCAGACAGATCGCCATCTTGCCGATGGGCTTCTGCTTCCCTGGATCGGGAAAGTCAGGGGACTTGCCACCCCGACCGGAATGCGCTCCCGCCTGGCGGCAGTCGGTGCTCGACCGGCTACCGGCAGTGAAACTACAGCTGATCATCGGCAAGTACGCGATGGACTGGCACCTGCCAGAGCACAAAGCGACCCTGACGGAGGTCGTTCGAGACTGGAGGTCCTACCGCCCGCTACAGCTCCCGATGCCGCATCCTAGCCCCAGGAACAACATCTGGCTGCGAAAGAACCCATGGTTCGAAGAAGAGGTGCTGCCTTACTTACGACGACGGGTTCGGGCACTGTTGCGCGACTAGCCACGCGGGCTCGTCGCACCGCACCTACTGCACACGGCGATAGCTGGCCTCCAGGCCGACCCACCGGGTATCTTCATACGTCGTGACGATCGCTGCGCCCCAACGCCCCTGAGAACGGTCTTTGCCGTTCATCTGCAACGTGTATACATCGACGCCATCTTGCACGTCCGTCGCACTACGACTGGACAGGGAGCACAGCTGCTTGTTACTCAGATCGACACCATGGGTCGCGGCCACCAAAGCAGCGACAACCCGACGCAGGAACGTCGTGCCGCGACTCAGGCGCTGCAGGTCACGCTCCTCTTCGGCGTAGTGGCGCTGCCAAGCTTCGACGGCGGTCGGATCGAACCAATCCACGTTGTCGCGGAAGACGCGAACGACTCGCCCAGCGCCTGGATCCGAAGGCGCAGAGGCCACGAAGAAGCGAGACTCCAAACCGTCCGACGTCAACTTCGGATCGATAGATCGCAGCTCTGTGCCGAGGAGGTCCTGCTGCTGCAGGAACTTCCGGGCTATCTGCTGGGCGTCCACACGCGGTTGTGGCGACTCGAAGTGTACGAGCTCCCATGCGGGTTTCCCCAGTGACGCTTCGTGCTTGATGATCCCGACACCTGGAGCTAGCCAAAATCGCTCGCGGCGCGGGCCATTGTGATCGGAGTGAATCGAGACCTGGACCGCGCGGAACGCACCTGCTGGAACGTGTACTTCCTGATCGACGGCGTCGATCACGCCGCGGTAGCGGATGTCGACCTCTCGTCGCACAACCGGCTTTTGATTCTCACGATGCAACAACTGCACGGGAAGAGTCTGATCCCAATGCCACTCGTGGCCAACTTCGAGCGGCAGCTCCAGCACAATCTTCGAACGACGTGTGGTCGCGCCAGGCGATGCTCCTTGCTTATAGACATTGCCATAGTGAAGCAGCCGGTTTCCGGAGATACCGTAGTAGCGATAGCGCCGCTTGTCGCGCCACGACGAGTCCGATGCCTTGCGGTAGCGGCTCGCGTACTCGAAGACGGGCTGCCGCGCAACTGAGACCTCTCCAACATACGACAACTGCGACAGATGCGCTTCGCTTTGATAGGTCCAACGGGCGCCCGGGCCTGCAGGCAACAAATCCTCGATCCCCGCCGGTGGTGCCGCCCCTGAATCGCCCGGAACAGCGGTCTCCAGTGCGGTGCAGCCGACGAGGGCCAGAAGCGACAGGACTAGAACCGACAGAACTAGAACTGACCTAGCAACAACGAAACGCAACTTGCTACTCATAGAGTCCCTTTCGTTCGCTCGGGCTCCTCCCTCGTCAAGCTCGACAAGCTCGTCGAAGTGTGCCAAGGACTCTAATCCTACGTCGGAAACGCACTGCAGTCAGCACCCTGTCAGGGTCGTTACGCAGTGGTGACAAAATCAAACGCCTCGCCGCCGCCGTCGCTGCCTCCCGAGGTGGTCGAGTCAACAACGAACGCGCGGCGAAGCAAGTAGGTTGGCTTCCAACTTTCTCGGCACGCCCACGCGGCACCGCTAGGGGCACATCGAGGAATCACACCCTAGGTCAGACGCGGCTGGCTCATAGCCGCACGATGCGAACGGCTCGGGCGAGGCAGGACCACTGTTGAAAAGAAAGGACAGCAGGAACACCAAGTCCGTCACATTGACACTCATGTCTCCGTTGCAGTCGAGAGCAGCCATGCAGGATGGCGGCGTGGCTCCCAGAAACAGATAGGCCGCGCCCGCCGTAACGTCTGTCAAACTGCGCCCACCGTCGGAGTCGATGTCACCGCGCTGGTAAGACGTGGCAGGAGCAAACGTGATGGCGCCGCTCACCTTTGTCGGCACAACTGACCCACCGCCGTCGACCACGATCAACGTCTCCACCGGCGGCATCCCCAACGTATCGACCCAGTCGAGACTCGAGTAGGCCCACATCCCCGCTGTAGCAGTGGGCACGGCAGAGTACGTCACGGAGATGAGTTCGGTCATCTGAGGGAGAAATATCGTGTGCCAGCCATGAGTGTCGATGATGACGCCACTAGTCCAGCCATTCGGATACGCTTGCGTCGCAAAGAAGTCTGGCGCTCCCCAAGTCGATGAGAGCACTCCTTGGCCGTAGTCGATCGCGTCGACCTGGACCACTGTTGGATCATGCTGAACTCCTAGCGAGTAGCCGTAGATGCCCACTGAGGCCCCTGAAGTCTGCTGTGCGCCGAAGCTCGCGGTGAAAGGTGCGAGCGTCGAGCCCACCGCGTACTCGAGCTGGATGTTGGGCGCCTCGACAACGAATGACTGCTGCGCAGTCGCGGCACTGGCGAAACCCATTGCTGTGAGAATCAGCAGCAAGCGAAACATGAGCTCTCCCTTCCCAAGAGATCGGCAGCTGGCGCGAGAAGCGATACAACATCGCTAGAAGACCAACTCGCCACACCTTGAAGGAGCTCGCGAACGATTGGATCTTACAGACGAAAACTCGGAATGCTGAGTTTCACTCGATCGGGACGATGATCTCTTGGACGTTTCCGAAACGCCGCAGCAAGAGATCGGCAACCGCTTGCCGAGATTGGAGCGGCCGTAGCTCCACAGCAAGGTCGAGAAGTTCCTGCCGAGACAACGCTTCGCCTGCAAACACGACAAACTCTTCCGATACTCCCGGCGGTCCGCTACTGACAAGATCGCCATAGTCGGGATGAGGTAGTCGGCGATCGCTGCCTGCCGCGAGCTGCGCGGATTCGTATCCTAGGTAGTCCCAGTGACCGTCCACGCGGCTGGGAAACAGGAGCGAGTTCCCATCCTGGTCGATGGCGACAACATAGGCTGCCGCAGACACATCGGCGCGCACGACGAGGTGAAACGGATCGCCAACCGTCACCGCTGTGACAACGCCGCGGTGCGGGACGCCGTAACCAGCTTCGATCGTGACGGGAAGTCGGCGTGTCCAAGTGTCGTCAAAGGTCCATAGAGCAAGCGCAAACACAATGATGGCAGCAAGCCCACCACCCCAAACCAGCGGCAGATAGCGCAGCGGTTCGTGCACTGCTGCCGCGGGGTCTCTCACCCTCGCAAAGACTGCATGCAGGCGCTCCCGCATCGCTTCGTCCAACTCAGGCACATGCTTCGCGCGACTCAGAGCCTGCTCGAAGGACTCGACATCGGCGACTGCCGCGCGGCAAGCAGCGCAAGACTGCAAATGCTGGGCAACCGCATCGCTGCGTTGCAAAGCGCCGCCGACATCCACTGACGTCAACAATCGCTCGTGCCACTCGGGACAACCCAAAGTCATGAGACCGGAAACCCCTTTCGCTCGAGGCATTGACGCAGCTTCTGGCGCGCCCGGTGGTAAATCACATGCAAGTTGCCAACCGACACGCCGAGTTCAGATCCTAGTTCAGCGAACGATTTCTCTTCGTGCATCCGCATCTGGAAGACATGCCCTTCGCGCTCGTCGAGGAGCTGCGAACAATCGTCGATCGCAAGCAGGATCTCGCGCTGCTCGACTGCGGCAGCCGGTGCTTCGACAGCTATGTCGAGGTCCTCGGCGACTGCTTCAGGCCAACGCGCCCGACACGAGCGTATCGCGGTACGAACAACGAGACGCAGGTAGCCCGCAAACGAAGTCTGTAGACGCAATCCCGGCAGTACCTTCATCAGGCGCACGACGACCTCTTGAAACACATCGAGCTGATCGTCTTCGCGCACGACGCCACGCTGCCAACACAACGACAGGAAGTACCGGTAGTAGTGCGCAAGCAAGCGGTCGCCACTGTCACGATCTCCGTTGCGCCACGCACGCAGTAGCGCGCGGTCGCGCTCGACTACGTTCGTAGCAGAATCCACGGGCCTCCTCTTAGAAGAGCGCGTTCGCACCGGTCGCTTACGAACTTTCGGCAGTTTTTCTGGCTGCGGGACTGCCGCCGTTCGCCCAACGCCAAAAACCCAGCAGATTCCACGCTTACGAGACTCCCAGCGGCGCTACCATGGAGCGCTATTGAAATCTTGCTGAGCGATGGGATCGTCATGATTCTCCCGAACTGCGTAAAGAGCTGCCCGCTAGCTGCCATGATCGGACTCGTCGCTGCGCTCTGCGCAGCCTCTCCGACCAGTGGCATGGATCCGCCAAGACAAGCAGATCGTCGCGATCGTGTCAAAGCGAGGCTAGCAGGGCTGCACGCCCAGATTCGCGAGCACCGAGCCCGCGGACACTACCAGGCGGCAGAGCCCCTGTGCAAGGAGGCTGTAGATCTGGCTCGTCGGTTGTACCCATCGGGTGGCTTTCGACTCGACGACAACGAGCTGCTACTGAGTTGGGTGCAGTCGGCACAGTGGTTTCCCGAACGGATACAAAAGGCACTGGGACACGCAGACGAGCTGAAGTACCTCTATAGACGGCACCACAGCCTAGGTGAATACT
>JBCCHQ010000090.1:0-24688 GCA_039028735.1 Planctomycetota bacterium
GCCGTTGCCCGCGGAGCAACAGCTGCTCGAGTTGAGGTGCGTCCGGTGCCGCCATGAATCCTATCCCTTCGCGCGAATCTCGTTCCCTCTGGAACGAGGAGGGCTGCGGGTCCTGCAGGCCCTTCTTCATACTACTCTATCTTATCGGCTCAGGGAGCAGATTGCCCGGACATGAACTCCTCGGGATCGACGCCGAGGGCGTCGGCGACACGGTTTATGTGGTTGAAGTAGCCAATAACGTGGACGACTTCGAGGATTTCCCCATCGTCGAGACCCACTTCGCGCAGCGATTCCAGCTCGGCTGAGCTCATCGCCTGCGGGGTCCGAGTCAGCTTTTCGGCGAACGCGCAAAGACGACGCTGGCGCTCGGACAGGTGTTCTTCGATCGAACGCCAGCCCGCAATCGCGCCGTCCGCTAGCATGTCGTCTGCAGACTCTGTACGGAGATCCTCCCCGTGAGATTGAGTTCAGTAGAAGCACTCGTTGACGCCGGACGTCACCGTGGCGAGCAACTCTCGATCGCTCCGACTCAACGTCGAGTCTCCCTGCATCAGGTCGACATAGAAGCGCATGAAGGTGTTGAGCAACTTCGGCCGCAACGACATGACTCGAATTATGTTGGCGATGCCGCCCGCACGTTCTTGGGCACTCTTGTAGATCGCAGCGATGGGACCAGTGGCATCCCGCTCACTCACCTGCTCGATCCAGGCCATCGACGGCCTCCCTTCTTGCCTCGTGATTGGTCCGCCTGTTGGTGCAGTGCGCCTACACCGAAGGCGGCGTGCTCGCTGCCGGCGGTGCCGCGCGCCGCGCCAGCCAACGGTCCGCGAGCACCAGCGCGGTCATCGCTTCGACAATCGGCACTGCTCGCGGCAGGACACAGGGATCATGCCGTCCCGTTCCCTCGAACTCGACTTCATCCCCAGACGACGTCACGGTGCGTTGCGTCTTGCGAATTGTCGACGGCGGCTTGAAGCCGACGCGAGCCACGAGCGGCGCGCCATTGCTGATCCCGCCGTGCATCCCTCCTGCGCGATTCGTCGCCAGCTGTGGAGTTGCGTCCGGCGCAGCGACCAACGCATCGTTGTTGGCACTGCCGGTCCGAAGCGTCGCGCCCAGGCCATCTCCAAACTCCAACGCAACAGTCGCCGGCAACGACAGGTAAGCGTGCGCAAGGAGCGCTTTCAGCTTGCCGAACACGGGATCGCCCAGCCCCGCTGGAACGCCGCGGGCAACGATCCCGACCCAACCTCCGGCACTGTCGCCGCTGTCTCTCAGTTCGGCAATCCAAGACTCCATCGACGTCGTGATCGCTTGGTCCGGGCAACGAATGACAGACGAATCGACGACTTGCTGTGTGACGGTTGTGGGATTCACGTCGGCGCAGAGCTCACCAACCTGGTCGACCCAGGCGACGATCTCGACGTCCAGATCGACCCTCAACAGGGCAAGTGCGATCACGCCGGCCGCGACGCGCGCCGCCGTTTCACGGGCACTGGCGCGACCACCGCCCCGGTGATCCCGCAGACCGTAGCGAGCATCGGTCGTATGGTCGGCGTGCCCAGGACGATATAGATCACGCAGTGCGTCGTAGTCGCTCGGACGCGCATCCTGATTCTCGATCCAGATCGCTATCGGCGTCCCCAACGCCCGATCGTCCATGACGCCCGATAGGATGCGGGGCTGGTCGCGCTCTTTGCGTGGCGACGTGAGCGGGGCGCCGGGGCGCCGTCGCCGCAGGGCCGCAGCGATCTCGTCGATCAAAACAGGCGTCCCCGCGGGCACTCCGTCAACAACGACACCGATGCCGGGACCGTGGGATTCTCCCCAGGTGGTGACGCGCAGGAAATCGCCAAATGTGTTCGTCATGACTGCACTCTAAGTCAACGCCCAGGGAATGGGAACCGCGTTGCAGGCGGGATCGCGTCGGTTTGGCGATTTCGCCGTTCACAACCTGGACAGCGCTGGGTACAAGTCCAGGGTCAGCAATAGCCCGGAGAGACACCCCTTGCACGCCCGATCGCTCGAAGACAAGCCCCTGCTCGCTGCCGCTTTAGTTTGCATCGTCGGCATCGTCGCGTTCGCAAACAGCTTCGACGGCGCCTTCGTTTTCGATGACGAGCGCACGATTGTGAACAACGCGCAACTCGAGAGTGTCTTCAACGCCAAGCATCTGAAAACCCGCCGCCCTGTCGTCCGCCTCTCGTTGGCCGTGAACTATGCGTTCGGGGAGCTGCAGCCGTGGGGCTATCACTTCGTGAACCTGATGATTCATCTTGGGGCAGCGCTGCTGCTCTTCGACCTCGTACGGCGAACGCTCCTACGCATCGAGTCGTGGCAGCCAGTGGCGAGCCGCGTAGCCTTCGTCGCGACACTCTGGTGGGTCGCGCACCCACTGCAAACCGAGAGCGTCACCTACGTCATTCAGCGCGCTGAGTCGCTGATGGCCTTCTTCTACCTGGGCACCATCTATTGTGTCCTGCGCGGCGCCGACAGTAGCCGCGCCACGACTTGGTACGTGCTCGGGGTCGTGAGCTGTGGCCTGGGGATGGCATCGAAAGCCGTCATCGTCACGGCACCGCTCGTCGTCTTGCTGTACGACCGTATCTTCCTGACGACGTCTTGGCGGACGACACTGACGCGCCGCAAGTGGCTGTACTGCGGGCTGGCCGGCACGTTCGTCGTACTGCTGCTCACAGGGGTACTTCTCGCGGTACTGGGTCGCTCTTCCGGACAGATTGCGACAGTCGGATTTGCATTCTCGCGCACACCAGACGGGATCTCAGCGCTGCAGTACCTTGGCTGCCAAGGGGCCGCGATCCTCCGCTACGTGCAGCTGGCGCTCTGGCCGGCGGGGCAATGCGTCGACTACAGCTGGAGCGTTCAAGAAGCGACCCGAATCACAGCTTGGCTGGCCGTCTGCGCCTTATTGCTGGCAACGGCTTTTGCGTTGCGCAGGTTTCCCCGCGTTGGCTTCCTGCCGCTGTTCTTCTTCATAGTCCTCGCACCAACGTCGAGCCTGATCCCGATCCGAGACGTCATCTTCGAACACCGGATGTACCTGCCCCTCGCGGCCATAACCGTGCTGCTCGCATGCGCTGGCCGCGCTGCCGTCGCACGCTTCCTTCCGGGAGCTACCGGGTGGAATGCAGCGACAGCGTGCGTCGTCGCAACCACCGTCGCGCTGACGCTGACGACGATCGAACGCAACAAGATCTACGCGAGTCCCACAGCGTTCTGGGAAGACGTCCTCGCGAAGCGGCCCGACAACCCACGCGCCTGCGAACAGCTGGCTCATTTGCTGCTGGGCACCGAGCGCGATCGGGAAGGCTGGGAGCTGCTGCAGAAGGCCCAAGCGCTTGCACCCGGCAACCTCGATGTCGACTTGCAGATCGCGCAGCGCTACTTGCGCTCCGGGCAGCTGGACGCGGCGATTCCGATCCTCGAGCAAGCGGTGGAGTTCTTCGAGAACAACAGCGATCAAGGAGCCGTGAACTACTTCCGCAGCAAGCGGGCCCACGCGTTCTGTTTGTATGGAGCTGCACTGACGACACAAGGGAAAGAAGCAGAGGCTCTGCCCTACTTCGTCGAGGGACTGCGTTCCAATCCGAAGTTCGTCGACGGATTGATGAACTACGCGTTGGCCTTCGGTCGCCTACAGCGCTTCGAGGAGGCTGCCCAACAGCTGCAGCGGGCCATTCGTTGGGCACAGAGCTCCCAAGAGAGCGCCCATGCGCACGAGATGCTGGCTTTGACGTATTTTCAGATGAAGCGCTACCCCGACAGCGAGAAGCACGCTCGAGAAGCCCTGCGCTCTGACCCGGGCAACGCGCTCGCCAAGCTGCGCTTGGCACGCGTACTGGCACTGCGCAGTGCTTTCGACGACGCGTTGCGATACGTCAATGATGTGCTGGCTTCCGACCCCCAGAACGCTGAAGCCATCGACTTACGGCGCATTATCGAACAGGCAAGGAAGCAATAGTCCCACCCGGCGCAGCAGAAACCGCTGTTGCCATCCCCAGTGCGGCTGGTACAAGACCGGCGCCGCGGAAGCAGTTCGCTACCGCGCGAAAGAAGCGGAGACTCGTGCGTATTCGTAATCTGCAAGACATCGTCGAGTGGGGTTTGTGCGTTGGCTGCGGCGCGTGCGCTTACGCGTGCCCGAAGCAGAAGATCCAACTGACCGACGTCGAGAATGTCGGTATCCGACCGATCGTCGACGGTGACGCGTGCGGCACGGATTGTCAGTGCTTGGCGTATTGCCCCGGGTACGAAGTCGACGGACACGCGGAAACGGGTCCGCCCGACGCCGCGTGCCCGACCGATCGCGAGTTCGGTCCTGTGCTCGAAGTTTGGGAAGGCTACGCCGCCGATCCAGAGATTCGCCACGCCGCGTCTTCCGGCGGCGCGCTCACGGCACTGGCACTCTATTGCCTCGAGCACGAAGACATGGGTAGCGTCATCCACACTGCGGCACGCGAGGATCAACCGCACAAGAACCAGACCGTTGCCAGCGTGTCTCGGTCCGAACTGCTCGCACGGACGGGTTCTCGCTACGCGCCAGCTTCACCGGTCGAGGGACTGGCAATGGCTGAGTCCGCGACCCAACCGTGCGTCTTCATAGGCAAGCCCTGCGATGCCACGGCGGCGGCGGCACTCCGCCGGCAACGGCCAGAGCTGCAAGAAAGGCTGGGCCTCATCGTCGCATTCTTTTGTGCCGGCACACCCAGCACCCGCGGCACCATCGACGTGATGGAGAGTGCCGGAATCAAGCCTGAAGAGGCAGTCAGCGTGCGCTACCGCGGCAACGGCTGGCCCGGCTTGTTTCACGTGCAGTCGCAGGATGGCACCAAGGAAGTCGGACTGACCTACGATCAATCTTGGGGACGGTTGCAGAGCTATCGCCCGTTTCGTTGCCACCTCTGCCCGGATGGCCTGGGCCAGGTCGCTGACATCACGTGCGGGGACGCCTGGCACGACTACGCCAAAGAAGACGGCAATGTCGGACTATCGCTGATCCTGCTACGGACCGAGCGCGGGCGGGAGATCTTCCATCGCGCTCGTGCTGCCGGCTACCTTTCGGTCGAGGAGTCGAGCGCCGATGAAGTGCGGCTGGCACAGAAGGGGCTGCTGTCGCGACGCACGGTAATTTTCGGTCGCGCGTTGGCAATGCGCCTGCTTCGTGCGCCAGTCACTCGCTTTCCCGGCTTTCACCTGCGCAGCAACTGGTGGCGGCGTACCGGACTTGGACTCAAGTTCCGCAGCGTCGTCGGCACGATAAGACGACTCATCAAACGGGGGCTCTGGCGGCGCAACCAACTGCCACGCTCGTAGAGGTAAGGCTACCGCCCACGCAGTTGCCTCAGCTGCGCACGCGCCGTTGCCTCAGCTGCGCACGCGCCGTTGCCTCAGCTGCGCACGCAGTTGCCTCAGCTGCGCACCCACGCCAACGACGATGCGCGAGCCGATGGCTCCGCCGACCTCCCACGCTCCGAGGCCGGTGACGTCGTCGCCGCCGAACGCGTCTTTGAAAGCGTAGCCGCCTGGATTCGCTTCGGGATCGATTCCGCCCAAGTCGTACCAACGCGTCCCTGCTGCGACGGCAGATTCGATCACGTCCCAATGGAGACAGTGAGCTGCGTACTGCCGCTCCGGAGGTTGCTCCGTTTCGACTCGAGTCGCTCCCAATAGGTACAGCACGGTGTCGCCGACGTGGGCATGCACTGTCGCCGCCATGTCTTGATCGCCGAGACGCGCAACGCGCACGCGCAGTTTGAAACGGTCCGGCAACTGCCCCTGAACCGTACGGATCCACTGCGGGTCCACGCCCGTTGCAAACTGCTTGCGCTCCCACATATCGTCGTAGAGCGCAAGAAAGCGATCGTAGAGGTCGAGCGTCGTGCCTTCCTCGATCTCGAAACCGTTGCGACCGGCCCGATTGACGCCATAGCGCAGTCGTTTCTTGAAGCCGGACTTGATCGCATCCAAGTCAGCGTCGAGATCCAGCAAGATCGTTCGATAGTCGGCAACACCAGCCAGCGCTCGATAGCCGCATTGCGTAAGAGCGTCACGGAACTGCTGCGCGAGCGCCGGCTGCAGCGGCGGCACGACCCGCAACAAGAGCCGGCGGCGACCCGCGTACTCTTCCCGCAGCGCAACCAGAACTTCCTGTATCTGCGCCGAAGGTGCTGCTGGCGTTGCGAAGGCGGGTCCGAAGTAGACGTAGGCCAGCCCACGAGGCAGCACGGGGGTCGTGCGGATCCTGACGAGCGCTGTAGCCACACCGCCAACGTGCACAGCTTCGAAGCGGCAACCATCGGTGCGGGCTGCTTCGTAGTCCCAGGATTGGTGGAAGCGTGCATCGGGACTCGCGGCCAAGAGATCGTAGTAGGCTTCGCGTTCGAGAGCTTCGAGCATCGTCTGTTGTGCCTGCCGGTCGTCGCCTAGGCCGGGACCATGCCTGGCGCGCCGACCGCAGTCAGCGCTTCTGCCACAGACAGGAGCTCACACCCTCCATTGCGCGCTGCGGTGAGCACGGTCGCGAGTTGCTCGGGCGTGCACCCACCCGCTGACGGCTGCGCCGCCACATCATGCGTGTAGAGAACGAGCCATCCGTTTGTCGCAGCGAGCTGTTCGATCATCGAGCGTGCCGTGGCGGCGTCCTTGCCAACTTCCGGAACAGAGTGCGTCTGCAGCTGCATCAAATCGATCTTGCCTTGGTTGATTCCACGCCAGACACCGCGCGCAGCAGCGAAACGGCGTGCGGTCAAACGCTTGCCGACGATACCGGTGGCTCCGAACGGATACGCAAACGTCTGCAACGATTGCTGCGGTAGCAGCGCTTGCATCGCCTCTCGATTGCGGTCGAGCTCTTCCTCCAAAGTGCGCGCGGAAGGCCCCTGCAGACAGACATGCCGATGCGTGTGGCAACCGATCTCGTGCCCGGCAGCGGCGACGGCCTGCACGTCGTCGGCATTCGCCAGCAAGATTCCATCGAACTCGGTGCCCAGCAGACCACCACAAGCGTAGTAGCTAGCGTGCGCATCGTGCGCCGCCAAGATCGGCCCAGCGGCCTCCCACGCCGACTTCGCGAAGTCATCGAACGTGATCGACACAATGGGGCGCTCAGGACGACAATCGAAGGGACGCGAATTGAAAAGCGTCGCGACACGTCGCTCGATCTTTGCCAGAACGCTATTGGGGGTGACCACGTGTTCTCCTCATCGCAACGATACTTGCCAAGACGGAACCCCTCAGTATAGGGCAGTCGCCACCACGAACACTACACGAAAGTACTCAGTCGATGGTTGCTCTTGCTCGGCGCACCGACTTGGGCTCCACTCTCGGCACCAGCACGCACCCATTACCACGTTTCGAGAGGTTTCGCGAAACCGCAATGCCACCGTCTCCCCCGCCGATAGCCGCCTCCCTACTGCGTTGGTTCGGTCGCCACCAGCGCGATCTGCCTTGGCGCCGCACGAAGGAGCCCTACGCGATCTGGATCTCCGAGGTGATGCTGCAGCAGACCCGCGTCGCGACGGTGATCCCCTACTACGAACGGTTCCTCGCACGCTTTCCCGATGTCACCACGCTCGCGGCAGCAGAGGAAGATGACGTTCTCGAACATTGGGCCGGACTGGGCTACTACTCGCGGGGGCGCAACCTGCACCGCGCCGCCGAGTTCGTTGTCCGCGAGTGTGCCTCGCGCTTCCCGCGATCTGCGGCGCAGCTACGGGCACTGCCGGGGGTCGGCGAATACACCGCGGCGGCGGTTAGTAGCATCGCCTACGATGAATCGGTGCCCGTGATCGATGGCAACGTCGAACGCGTCCTCTGTCGCTACTTGACGCTGGCCGGCGATCCGAAGAAGGGGAACGCGAAGCGCCAGCTGCAAGCTGCCGCCGCTGCCCTCGTGCCGACCCGACGGGCCGGCGACTACAACCAGGCTTTGATGGAGCTCGGCGCGACGATCTGCTCGCCGCGCGATCCCGACTGCGCGGCGTGCCCGATTCGCGGCGGCTGTCGTTCAGCCGAACTCGGCGTGACCGACCAATACCCGACACCACGAAGCCGTCGAGCTGCGGAGACGCAGCACTGGGTAGCAACCGTCATCGTGACGCGGCAGGGCCCACAATGGGGAGCTGCGATCACGCGTAGCCCAAGGAACGCAGAGCTGCTGGCTGGGCATTGGGGGGTCCCGCTGCAACGCATGCACGGCGACACGGCGCCCCGCATGGAGACCGTTTGCGAGGTCGGTGCACAGCTCGCCCGCGACCAGCTGGGGCCGCGGGCCGATCTAGAGCTGGTTGCCGTCGAAGTCCCGACGGTCCGTCACGCGATCACGTTTCGGCGTCTGCGGTTGCACGTGGCCGTACTGCGCTGTGAGCAACCGTTACCGGACGACTGGCGGGTGTGTGCGAGCACCGATACCGGCGCCTTACCTGCTCTTCACCGCAAGCTGATCCGCGCCGCGCTGACGGCCATCTCGGAACCAGAGTGACTCCGAGCCGCTGAAGCCAAAGACCTAACTCGCCGCAATACAACACTCTACACACGAACCTGCGACGTCCTCGTGGCAGCATCGTATGCTAACGTTGCACTGACCGAAAAACTGAACGGACAATCAGCCTTCCGACTTCCGGTGCGGAACTCTTGCGCAGAGAGGGGAACTCAATGCAAGAACCGCCTGATCCGGGGTCTTTCGACCCACCTCCCGATCAATATTGGGGCCAGGCGAACCCTTGGCCACTCCGAATCACACTTGGTTTGTCGATCGCCTGTGCGGCGGTTGCGATTCCGGCGCTCAGCATGCATCTCGACGACGTCTACCATGAGACGCTCGTGATGCTGGAAGATGCAGAGCTCGACACGGTCCGGGAGATCAACGGTGGCGTGAACACCCCCGAGCAGCTGCGAGCAGCGCTCGACAACGCTGTGACGAGACAAGAGCGCGAGCGGATCCGACAGCAATTGGGCTTCGGGCCGGACGTGCCCAAGGAGGTCGTCGAACGCCGTCTCCGCAGCTATGCCGCCGACTTTCGAGATGGTCGCTTCGACCGTGTGCCATTGCACATCAAGATGCGGGCCATCGAACACTTTGGACTCGAACGCCTGCTTGCGTTGAAGCAGCGCATGCTCGAGATGGACTTGACTGAAGACCAGATGATCGCGTTCGCGAAGCGCGAGTTGAGCCGTGATCAGTAAGCGGTAGATCGGGGCAGCGCGCTGCTGCCCCACACTCACACTCAGAACGAATAGGTTACGCCGGGCTCACCGACTTCAATTCTGGGGTCGGTGAGCTCGTTTAGGTCGGCAATGATCTGCTCTAGATAGGCCGGCTTGAGATGGACGGCGAGACAACGCACGTCCTTGCGATCGAGCTTTGTCAGCTCTTGCGCGACGGTTGCGGGCGTGAGGTGCTGACTGAGATCGGCGAACGCCTGCTCTGCATTGGGGAACGCGCTGTCGATGAAGACCCCACGCAGCTGATCACAACGATTGGCATGCTCCCACAACGACGTCGTGGGGCCGGTATCCGCCGAGAAGACGACGGCCGCTCCAGGCTCCTCGACGAGGAACGCAGTCGTTGGCACGACATGGTCGACGGCGATCGGCGTGACCCGCAGGTCGCCCACCTCAACGGGCTCCCCCGGCTCGATCTCGACGACGTGCAGCGGCGTGGGCGTCACGTCGCGCAGCGACAACAAGTCCGGCCAGACTCGGTTGTTGAAGTAATCGCGGCGCAGGCACTCGATCACGTGCGACGAACCGTAGACCGTCGGCGTCTTCCCCTGCCCCATGAAGATGTTCTCGAGGAACGCCGCGAGCGACGCCAAGTGGTCGAGGTGAGAATGGCTGATGAAGACATGCTCGACTCGCAGCTGCGCCGGCACGTCGTGCCAGAAACCAAGGGACCCGGCGTCGATAGCAACGCGATCATTGACGACGTAGCTCGACAAGAACGCCAGAGGACCGGCGCTCCCGGCACTCGATGGAAGGTAGGTGACGTCCACAACGCTCCCTACGAGACCATACGCTCTTCGAGTCGAGCGAGTCTCTGTGCCAAGATGCGGCACATGTTGTGAACGACTTTGTAGGCAGTCAAGTTGCCCGCATCGAGCAGCTCGCTGAACTTCTGGGCTGAGAACTTCTTGAGTCGACCATCGGCGACACAGATCACGCTGGCTGCACGGACTTCCTGACTGACCAGCGACATCTCGCCGAAGTAGGAGAGCTCCTCGAGGCGCGCGAGCACGGTGCTCTCGCCGGAGCCAGCCTTGAGCACTTCGAACGAACCAGCGCTGATAATGTAGAAGCCGTCACCGGGCTCGCCCTGCCGGACAATCTCATCACCACTCTTGGGCGAAACGTCCTCGGCGAGTTTCAGCAATTCGGATACCTGCTTGTAATCGAGCCCCTCGAAGAGCGGCACGGTTGAAAACTTCTCTATGTCCACAGACAGCTCCCGTCTACGATGGACCTTGCGGTTCTCCCACTGGTTGTGGCGGAGGATGAACCCCTCCCATGGTGGGATCCATCGAGTGTGAACGTCGCATCCTAGGGATTCTGCAAGCCGAGTCCAGAGAACTCCATTTTCGTTGGAGTGCAGCATCCCGCTACGGGTATACTTCCGCCCCTGTTTCCTGCATTTTGTTGACATTGAGCGGCTACGGGCCCGCCCTCGCGACGCGGCAGCCCGCGAGGTGGCCTCGAGCGCGCTGGCGCACAGCCGGCTCGCTCCTCGTCAGCCACTGGCAGGGATTGCCCATCGGACGGAGCCCTATGGCCGACCATTGCGAACTGACCTACGAACTCGGTGGGAAGTCCCACACGGTGGTTCTCGAATCGAGTCCGTGCTTGATCGGGCGCAGCCCCGATTGCACGGTGACGCTGTTCGATGACTCCGTGTCCCGAGTCCACGCAGAACTGATCTGCGAGAATGGCCAGTGGCTCGTGCGCGACAAGAACAGCCGCAATGGCGTCTATGTCGACTATACAAAGGTCAACGAAGCTCGCCTGCGCCATGGCATCAGCATTTCTCTGGGCCGCATCATGCTACAGGTGAATCTGCGCTCCGAGAGCCGGGTCCAGGTGCAGTTCGAAGACACCGAACAGGTGCCTGTCGTCAGCCAGACGATCGACGTGCAGGACTTTCGCGAGTCGATGTTCAGCGATTCCGAGCTGATGTCGACGCCGGAGCCGGCAAAGCAAGAGACGATCGGCGCACCGCCAAGCACGCCCGGCGAAGACCGCTCGGCGCAGTGGGCAATCCCGTTGTTTAGCCGGGCAGCCGAAGCGCTTTTGTCGGCTACCGAGGTCGAGGAGATGCTCAGTACCGTGCTCGGCCTCGTTTTCGACAGCCTTCCGGCGGAGCGCGCTTGCGCGTTCTTGTTCGACGAAGAGACCGGCGAACGTACGCTGGAAGTCATGCGGACGAAATCGAGCAACGCCGAACAGGACTTCGTGCTGTCGAACACGATCGTGCAACAGGCACTGGAACAGCGAAACGCGGTGCTCGTTATGGATTCGTCCAGCGACGAGGCTCTGTCGAACCAAGACAGCATCGTGATGAACATGATTCGGTCGGCAATGTGTGCGCCGCTGTATCACGACGACAAGGTCGTAGGCCTGATCTATACCGATACTCAGCGCCTGCATCGCCAATTCACTCGTCAGCACTTGGCCGCGTTGACGACGTTGGGGCTGCTGTCTGCGGCGGCCGTGCGGCAGGCACAGCTCCGCGATGACTTCCGCAAGGCCAAGGCTGTCCGCGAGCGACTCGAACGATACAGCGCACCGGCGGTCGTGACCCGGATCATCGAGGGCGAAGTCAATATGATCGCAGAAGAACTGGATGCGAGCGTCCTGTTCCTCGACATCGCCAACTTCACAGGACTTGCCGAGAAGCTGTCGCCGACTGAGATCACGAGAGTGCTCAACGGCGCATTCGAACGCATGACCAACTGCGTGTTCGAAGTAGAAGGCACTCTGGACAAGTTCATGGGGGACGGCCTGATGGCGATCTTCGGGGCCCCTTTGCCGCAAGAAGATCACGCCATCCGGGCAGTCACAGCCGCGGTTGCGATGCAGCATCAAATGGAAGCGCTCAACGAGGAGACGCAGCACCCGCTGGGCGTTCGCATCGGCGTCGCATCCGGCCCAATGCTGGCGGGTGACATTGGGTCTCCGCGGCGCAAAGACTTCACAGTGATCGGCGACACCGTGAACGTCGCCAGCCGCCTCGAATCTCAAGTGTCGAAGGTGGGCCAAGTCGTCATCAGCCCAGCCACCTATGAGGCCATCAAAGATCACTTCGAATGCGAGGAGCTGGGCCCGTTCAGCGTCAAAGGCAAGAGCCTGGTCCTGCACCCCTACCGCGTGATTCGAGCCCTGTAGAGGTCGTCACCGCGCGCGCCCCAGCGGGTCAAATCGCGCTGGGGCTGGGTGGACGCTGAGTCGCTTCTACGGCGGCTGCACAAACGCCTTCCTCAAAGCCACTTACAGAGACTTCGGCGCAGCAGAATGTGGCGGTTGACTTGACCCAACTACGTCGTATCCTCGCATGTCACTGCTATTGGCAGACGCCCCTTTTGGGGGGGGTGGACGAGTCCTTTGCGAGGGTTGGCGCAGCTTGGGGACGGAGACCGACGAATCGGACGCGGCGTGGCCGCCGTCTCGATCCCGTCGTGCAAGCTCTCCGTACGCGTGCCTCCTGCACCACAATCGCAGACTCCAGTCCTGTGCCAGGCGTCTATTTGGGAGGAACCAAGCTGCCGTTGCGTATTCGCGCGATCTCGCTAGAGAGATACTTCTCTCTGGGCGGGCGCTGATCGTTGCGTAGTAGCGACTTGGCCCACTTGACCTTCGGTGCGAGCGCTTGGACACGCACCGGGGAGGGAAACCTAGCCGGATCTCGTGAGGGAGCGAGGTCGGCTGCAAGCCCGCGGGTGGCGGGCAGAGCGCTTGTCGACGAGACAAGCTGAGAGGATGGATGTATGAGTAGGCTATCGTTCTGGGTTGCGATATGTATGGCGTTGTTTCTCGGCACGCACGCGTCCGAGGCACAAACCCGACACGACCCGAAGCAGCCGACCGTGAGTGCTGATCCAGTGGGCGACCGCCTGCTGTTCGACCCGAGTGCTCTGCAGACCGAAGGTCCGCAGCACGTGCTGCAGCAGGCCTTGACCGAGACGACTCGCACCGCGGGCGCCCGTACGGGCCACCGAGGTATGCATTGGCAGCACACCGGGCCGAAGTCGCAGCGACCGGCGGGTTCCGGGGCGCAGCCCTTCGGACCGGCTTGTGTCGTCGATTGTACCGGCGCTACCGCCGAAGCCGAGCCGTGCGGCAGCACGTCGAACGACGGCTGCAGCGTCGACAAGTGCGGCGTCGGCGGCTTCGAGACGATTTCGCTCAACAGCTCGATCTGCGGCAACGTCTTCGCCGAGAACGGTGTTCGCGACGTCGACTATTACCGCCTGACGTTGACGGGCGTCTCGACGATCACGGCAGACATCCAGTCTGAACTGCCGGTGGTACTGCAGCTGATCGAAGATCCCGCAGACGATTGCTCCGACTGGTTTCCGCTGGAGACCGTCTTCTCGGACGAAACCTGCACGCCGGTCAGCTTCACGCGCACCGTAGGCGCAGGCAATTACTACCTGATGGTCGGCATCTCCGACGCTGCAACCGTCTTCTTCGACGGCTTCCCGTGCGGCGGCAGCAACGCCTATCGTATCGATCTCACGGGTGCGAGCGCTGACTGCTTGACCTGCACAGGCACCGCCGAGCTGGAGCCTTGCGGCAACGAGGACAACGAAGGTTGCAACGCCGTCACGCCGACGTTCGAAGCCTATACGCCGGGTACGACGGTTTGCGGGACGAACCGCACCTTCGTCGACCCCGTCACGATGGTCGATTCACGCGATATCGATTGGTACGAGTTCGCGATCGCCGCGACGCCGGGCGGGAACGGCCTTTCGGAAATCACCCTCGACGTTTCGTCCGAGCACTCGACGCTGTTCGGCATCCTCGAGGCCACCTGTTCGGGCGGCAGCACGTTCCTCGTCGATGACACGTCCGGCTGCGCAACCAGCAGCAACACGTTGATCCTTCCCGACGGCAACTACTACTTCCTGATCGGTCCAGGTGACGAGTTCGGTGGCATCTTCAACGGTGTCGAGTGCACCGACAACGCCAAGGACTACAGCTTCACGATCACGCGCGTCGACGCCGTCGGTAGCTGTGTGCTCGGGTGTGTGGGGGATGCCAGCTCCGAGCCCTGCGGTTTGCCGGACACCAACTTTTCTTGTGATCCAGCGATCGCCGAAGACATTCAGATCGGCACGCCGTTCTGCGGGACCGCGTGGGCATTCCTCAATCCGCCTGGAGTCGCAGATACGGACTTCGACTTCCACGACTTCACGCTGGGGACCCTGTCAGAAGTCACCATCACGTTGACGTCGACGATCCCACTGACGATGTTCATCTTGGACCAAAACTGCGCCGGGCAGGCCTTTGTCGTCACCGACGCTGTACAGAGTGCAACTTGTGTTCCGGGCTCCATTACGCTATCGATGAACGCTGGCGACTACACGCTACTGACGGTGCCCGGCACAATCGCGGACGCGTTTGCTTTCAACGCCGGCCCACCAAACGGTCAGATCTTCGACGGCTTCCCGTGCGGCTTCGACAACGACTTCCAGATCGATATTGCTACAGCACCTCCGGGGAGCTCGGCATGCACGATCAACTGTCCGCCGGCGATCGCGAACCCGCACATCGAAGCGGAAGCTTGCGGCGGCACGGACAATCAGTGGTGCGCCGCGACCCCGCAAGGGCTGCCGGAAGCGATCACCATTCCGACGCCGATCTGCGGCACGTTGTCGGCAGACGGTACGCGCGACCTCGATTTCTACAGCTTCACGGTCACTCAGACGACAGACATTCAACTCGAGCTAGCCGCGAACCTGCCGACGCGGGCGACGGTCAAGCCAGTTCTTGCTTGTCCAGCGGCCCCGCCGTTCTTCGCGGCAGACCTCGCCAACAGCGCGGTCTTTGCGACTCCGGACTGCATGGTCGCAACAGGTGCTGTCTTGACGCTGGCTCCCGGCGACTACGCGATCTTCGTGACCACTCACGACGCTGTTACCGGACCCGTCTTCGGAGGCTTTCCCTGCGGTACCGCGAACGACTACCTGCTGAACGTCAACTTGGCGGGGACGTCCGTGTGCGAGATCGTCACGGGCACCTGCGAAGCTGACTGCAACACCGGCGACATCGTTCTGAACCTCGAAGCACAGAGCGCGTTGGACTCGATCGATATCGACGTCACCGACGAGAACGGTGTGTCTGTAGCCACAGCGAATATTCCTGGCCCGATCGCCAACATGGATATGTTCACCGAGACGTTCCCGGGTCTCCCGAACGGCTTCTATGCCATCGAGATCACCGGTAACTGCTCGTTGGGTGACCCGGTCGTCAGCGTTTGCGCTGTCGCCTTGTTCACGTGGAACAACCCCGACAGCGTCGTCTTCGTCACCGAAGGCTTCGGCGGCAACACGCTGCCGCTGTTTGGCTTGTTCGGCGCACTCGACGCGCTGCCCGAAGGCTTCGTCGACAACCCCGGTTGCGTCGATAGTGGTACTGCACTGTCGAACGCTCTGACCGCGGCCGGCGAGACCGTCCTGGTGATTCCGGGTCAGGTGCTGCTGACAGGCCTACCCTGCATTACCGACAACATGGGCCCAGGCAACATTCTGTGGGTCCAGCAAGGTACCTTCCCGAATGACGGCCCGATCACGACCGACGAAGGTCAGCTGATGGCTGATCTCCTCGTCGCCGGTGTGTCGATCTACCAAGAGGGTGCTGACGTTTGGGGTATCGATCCACCGACGCCGTTCTACGACTTCGACGGAGTGTCTGGCAACTTCCAGACGACGCTCGACTTCATCGCCAGTAACGGTACGCACATCATTGCGAACGGTGACGACTCCTTCACGCAGATGACGGGTACCAGCCTGGCCCCAGGATTGGACACTTCGACGTTCGGTATGCTCAACTACACGCAAGACAGCAACAACCCTGCGCCGTTCTACGCGTTCGGGAACGACTCGACCGATCAGCTCGTGCCGGCTGCCTTCATTGGCGACCCGCTGCTGGACGAAGGCATGATCGACGGCGAGGCGTACGAGACCTGGGTCAACGTGGATGACGGCATCCCGGATCCGACGGTCACCGAGCCGCAGTACGCAACGGGTATTCACCACAGCACGACCAACCCGGCCTGGACCGGTGGTCGCGTGCTCGTGCAGTCCTTCGAGTTCGGTGGTTTCCCCGCGGCGCAGCAGAACGCGATCGCGGCGGCATACGTCGACTCGCTGCGCGAGGTTGTTGGCGAAGAGTTCCTGCGTGGCGATTGCAACGGCGACAACAACACCAACATCGCCGACGCTGTCCGCGTCCTGAACGTGCTGTTCCCACAGAACTGCACGCCGGGCGTCGATTGCCCGCAGTTCGCTTGTCCGGATGCGTGTGACTGCAACGACGACGGTACGATCAACATTGCAGACGCCGTCTGCATCTTGAACGTGCTGTTCCCGCAGAACTGCACGCCTGGTGTCGATTGCCCAGTCTTCCCCGCACCCGGGGACATGAACTGCGGCCCCGACCCAACGATGGACATGCAGGGCCCCTGCGTCTACACGTGCCCGTAGGCTCCTAGCAGCCAACGCCCGGTGCCAAGCCCCCGCGCTCGGCACCGGGCATTTTTTCATCCCCCCACCCAGGGTAGCCTTGTTGGAGGCCACGAGACTGGCCTGCTCGTGGGGGACGGCCAAGAGCGATGCGTCGTTCTCGCGGCAAATGTTGCTCAGAAATGTGCAGAGTTTGCCGTCCGCTTGTGGCAAGCCTCCACCACCATCGACCGCATCCGGACCGCTGTAGCGTTCACTTGACGTAGCGCCCCCTACAAGCGCTGCCGCAGCCGGGACCAGCGCTTCCTGTGGACGAGTAGTTCAAGCCGATCTGTCCATCCCCGGCGGCCCAACGCTCGAACAGTTCACGCCATATCGCAGCGCATGCCAGTACGTCCCGTGCGGAAACTCGACGTCCCAATCGCCTTCCTCGAAGGCAACGCGCGCATCCCGATGCTCGCTGCGAAACCACGACAGCCAAAACTAGGTACGCGATCCGCAGTTTCTGGTTCTTGCACGCGACTCGCGGGTTCAAGGTGCGGCTGGGCAGCTCCCGCTTGGGAGTGTCCAGCGTCGATTGAGCCAAGATCGCAACGCGGCCGAGCATGGGTCTCCCGCGGCGTGCGGCTTGTGCTCGATCACATATATCCTCGACCCGCCGTCGAACCTCTGCGCGATACTCATCGTCTGACCAATCCCAGATTTGCGGTGGTTTGACGAAGCGAAACGTTGCCGTGTCTGGCAAGTCGCCGTCGGGGTCATAGAACCACTCAGGCTTTGTGATGATCTCCGGTGGGCCTGCCAGCTGCTCGATCTTCGACAACACACCAGGCCAGTCTTCCCACGTCTCGAGATCGTGCCGATCCGGGTTGGCGATCGAATAGGCACTGTGATGCAAGATCGTGTCGATGCCGAGCAAGACGACGGGGCTTTGATCATCCGGCGTCCACTGCGGACCTCGAGTACCCCGCAACTGGTTGATCGATCGAGTCAGCGCCGAGTGCAGGTCACGACGGTAGTTGGGGTGCTGGCCATACGGATCGTAGAGCACGGTATGTTGGTGGTTGGACAACGACGAGTGCGCATGCAGCCCGATCTGATACTTGCTCGAGAAGTAGGCGAGACCGAACTTGATGCTGCGATTGACGGCCGGATCCGGACGGAGAAAGAAGCGCCCTCCGTGGATCCTGCGCGTGTTTAGGATCGTCGCGCCCTTGTGGACGGGATCTGGGAGTGTAATAACGACCTCCTCGGGGAGGAGACGCCTTCGCCGCGGGAGCGCAGCAATTCTAGGGCCGAGGATTACCCTGGGGTGGGGTGGGGTTACTTGTTGACGCGTTCTTGGAATTCTCCGGTTTCGGTGGAGACTTTGATCGTGTCGCCGATGGAGATGTGGTTGGGGACTTTGGTCTCTAGGCCGGTCTCGAGGGTGGCGGGTTTGTAGACGTTGCTGACGGTATCGCCACGGTGGCCTGGTTCAGTCTCTTTGACTTCGAGCTCGACGGATGGTGGCAGGTCGACGGTGACGGGGTTGCCCTCATAGAAAGTGACGACGACGCGCGCGTTGTGCTTCACGAACTTCATGGCCTCGCCGATGAGATCATTGCCCAACGTGTACTGCTCGTAATCCTCTTCGTCCATGAAGACGAACTGCTCACCCTCGGGGTAGAGAAACTCGCAATTGCGTTTGTCGAGGAATGCAGGCTCGATCTTGTCCGACGAACGGAAACGGTGATTGACGTGGTCGCCGCGCGTCAGGTTCTTCATCTTCGCCTGGATTGCGCCGCCGCCCTTGGCAAGCTTGACGTGCTGCGCGGAGACACAGGCCCACAAGGCGCCCTCCCACTCGATGACCAGCCCAGGTCTGAGGTTGCTCGCCGGTACTCCCATGTCACTCTCCCGTTCTCTTCACTCTCAAAGGTGTCTTCGTAGTTGCTCTCGTGCGCCCCTCGGCCGCGTCTCCGCCGGCCACCATGGCGCAGCATTCTATCCACAGATCTCGCGACGAAAACCCGGTTTCGGCCAAAAGAGCGTAATCTCGAACTCCGTCAGGGGGCGCTCCGCGTCAGTTTGGCGGTGATCTCTTCACCCTCCGTGCTCGCCACGATCGCAGCACCACAGGTGTCGCTCCACACGTTGACAGTCGTCCGGCACATGTCCAACGGACGATCGACGGCCAGCAGCAGCGCGGCCCCTTCGATCGGTAGATTCAGGGAGCTGAGGATCGTCAGCATCATCACGAGGCCGGCAGACGGGATTCCAGCAGCCCCAACCGACGCGAAGAACGCGCCGAAGACGACCGTCACCATCGCCGCGAGCCCAATCTGCCCGCCGCCATAGAACTGCGCCAAGAACACGACGCCGATACACTCGTAAAGTGCAGTGCCGTCCATATTGACGGTGGCACCGAGCGGGGCAACGAAACTGGTCGTCTTGTTGGAGACCTTCCCCTCAGTCTCCAGCGTCTCGAGAGTCACCGGCAACGTCATCGACGACGAAGACGTACTGAATGCGGTCAACAACGCCGGCGTCATCGCTCGGAACCAGCGCCACGGCGAGACCTTCCCAACGATCCGCAACAACATCGGCAGCGTGAAGCCGGCGTGGATCGCGAGAGCAGCGAAGACCGTGACCATGTAGAGCGCCAACGGCTTGAAGACACCAAACCCGGTCCCCCCAACCGTCTTGACCATCAAACAGAAGACGCCATACGGAACCAACAGCATCACGAACTCGGCCATCTTCATGATGACTTCGAAGGCCCCCTGAAAGAAACCCAGCACCCTCTCGCGCGGTTCCGGGCCGATGCGAGTAATGAAGAAGCCAAACAAGATCGAGAAGAAAATGACCTGCAGCATCTTGCCGTTGTCGCCGAACGCGCCAACGACATTCTCGGGGATCATGCGCTGAATCACGAGCCACCAGTCCTCGTTGCGCTGACCGAAGTCGGCCTGTGGCGACAGCCCCAACTGCGCACCGACACCAGGGGCGATCGCCGTGACGAGCAACAGCCCGAGACCCGCGGCGAGAAATGACGTCGTGACGTAGTAGCCGAAGGTCTTCGTACCGAGGCGACCGAAATTGCCCCCAGCACCCAGTCCCGCAACGCCAGTGACGATCGACGTCACGACCAGTGGGACGATCAGCATCTTCAGCAGCTTCATGAACAAGTCAGCAATGAACTCGAAGATCGCCAGAGCGCTCTTGCGGCTACTGTTGGGATCCAGCTCGAGTGGGACTCGCCGGTGCACGTCGGTTCCGGCGAGCCGCAGGTGAGCGATCGGGCCCGGACCAGCGGCACGCAACTCTTCGGTCAGCACGGCGGCCGAGGTCAACTCGACGACTCGCTCTTTGTCTGCAACACCGCGGTCGAAGACGAGGTGACTCAGTCGGTCGCCAGCGCGAACCTTGTCCGTGCCGACCTCCGACGCCAACGCCTCTTTCAGAAGCTGCTTCTTGACGGTGTCGACGCGCACGCCTCCGTCGGGATGGTCGCTGTAGAGGACGCCAAGCCACCCAGGCCCATCCGTCACGCCCTGAATGACCGCACCGACACCGATCCCAAGCCCCATGCAGAGCAGAATCAACCAATGCAGTTTCAAGGCTACTGTCCTTTCGGAATGACCGCAGACGTGCTGACGGCGTCGACGCAGAAGTGCTCCGACAGGCGATCCGTCAAGTCACTGATCTCGATGCTGTGAAGAACATCAATGATGTCGAAAAGGTCGACGCCATAGAAGCGATAGGTGCAGAAGTTGTTCGCTGTGAAGTCGAGGGAGTTGAACATGCGAAAGAAGCTCCCCATCGATGCGCGCTTCTGTCGCTCGAAGTCCTCGGCTGAGACGCCTCGATCGCGCGCAGCTTCGATCTCACCGCGAACAGCATTGGCGAGTTTCTCCGGATCTTCGGTATCTCCCCCAATCACCGAAAAGCCGATGTTTCCGTACGCGGAATAGTGGGTCGAGAAGCTCTCGTCGATCAACTTGTCCGCATAGAGCTGCTGGTAGATTGCCGACGCCTTGCCGAACACAATCTCCAACAGGATGTCGGTCACAAGCTCCTGCTTCAAGAAAGCCCGGCCCGTCTTGCCAGCACTGCGGTCCTTGATCCCGACCAGCAGCTGCGGCATCGACACCTCCATCTCGAGGACTCGATTGGCGTCGGCAATGCTTGCCGGCTCATCCGGGTAGTGCTTCTCCACTCCCTCTACCGCAGCCCACTCTGGATGCCGCGCCAGCGATGCATCCATCGTCTCGAAAAAGCGTTCCCTGTCTTCGTCGCCGATGCCAAAGGCGATCATGTTTCCCGGGTGGTAGAACGAACGGTGGCACGCGTACAGCGACTCTGTGTTCAGCTCTGCTATCGATTCGACTGTACCGGCGATGTCATTGCGCACCGGGTGGTTCTGATAGAGGCCCGCCATGAGATTCGTAAAGATCCGCCATCCGGCGTGATCCTCGTACATACGAATCTCCTGACCGATGATCCCCTTCTCTTTCTCGACGTTCTCATCGGTAATGTACGGAGTCAGCACGAAGTCGACGAGGGCACCAAGGTGATCAAAGAACCCGTCGCCACACGAGAACAAGTAGTTCGTGACCGCGTAGCTGGTGTAGGCGTTGCAAGCCGCACCACGCTTCGAGAACAGCTCGAGAGCGTTGCCGTCTTCGCGCTCGAACACCTTGTGCTCGAGAAAGTGCGCGACACCGTCGGCAACCTGCTGCCGCCCGAGGCCGGGCGCAGAGAAAGCCGTATCGACCGACCCGTAGTGCGTTGCAAAACATGCATAGCGCTTCTGAAATCCCGGCTTGTGGCAAAAGTAGACCGGCAATCCAGTCTCATGAGTGCGCTTGTAGACCGTCTCGCGGAGCGTCTCGTTGTGTAGTACTTCCTCAGTGCCCTGGTACATCGATCGTCCTATTCTCCGTCGCTACTGCGTCGGCTTCAGCAAGAACACTGTATCCAACTCGACGCGGCGCATCGCCTCAACGACAGCTTCACGACTGACGTTACGGATCTGATCGCGATACGCGGCGTGATCGTACTCACTACCGTTAAGGCGCCAGGCAAGGTCCACGCCCATCAACCCTGCGGGATTGTCCTCCAGCATCAGCAGGCGATTGTCCAAAGTGACCTTCGTTGCGTCGAGGTCAGCATCGGTGAAGTTACCCGCCTGCATCTCTGCGAGCTGCTCTTCGATCAACGATACGGCTTGTCCCGCATTGCCGGCGTCGATGCCCGCATGCACGAACAGCGTGCCGTTACTGCGGTCCAGCTGCGACCCGACTGTGTAACAGAGCGCCGCCTTCTCCCGCACATTCACGAACAGCTTCGAGTGTGGAAAGACACCAAAGAGCGCGTTACCAACCGCTTGCGCAATCGACGCATCGTCGGCAAAGCGCAGGTGCGAGCGAAAGCCCATGACGAGATTGGCCTGCTGCACGTGCATTTCTTCTTCAACGCGGCGCACGCCTTGGGGCGTGCGATCCGCGCCCGGCGCGCGCAAGCCAAGAGTGTTGGTGGCGCGCTCACCGACCAGAGGCTGCAGCGCTGCAGCAGCGGTAGACGCGTCGAGATCGCCCGAGAAGTAGACATGCATCGGCGCCGACTTGTGGCACTCGTCCAGTAGCGAAAGCAGATCCTGCGACGTGATTGCGTCGAGATCTGCAACGCGCCCCTCTTCATAGATCCGACAGGCTTCGTCACTGCACATCGCCTGCACGCAGCGCTCGTGGGCATAGCTGCGCTTGTCGTTGATCAAACTCTCGATCAACCGCCGCTGGTTCAGCTTCTCTTGTTCGAGGACGTCGGTCGGGAACGCGCCGCCCTCGAGCTGAGGTTCGTGCATGAGCTCGCGCAGGAACGACACGACGTCGGTGAGAACCGACTCGCCTTGCGGGAGATAGTTGTCGTTCACGAACTCTGAGCGCACAGAGATCATGTGGCGCTCACCAACCTTCACGACGGAGGTCGACACGGAGGTCCCGTACAGCCACTCCTCGCGCTGCGTCATCGACTGCATAGTCGGATAGCTGCGCGTACCGCGAGTCAGCAATGTCGGCAGCAACGCGCGCTTCGTGACGGTCGACTCGTCGAGGTCACCGATCCAATAGACATGCAGGCGGTTCGTCTTCCGCTTGGCGTTTTCGTTGATGTGGAACGTGACACCGGGCGCCGGGTTCGACACCTCGAACGAGAATCCACTCGCAACCATGCGGTCGCCCCCAATTTGACTAGGCTCAGCGAAACTTCGGAAAAAACGCTACTCGATCGCGCGCCTGACCGCAGCTACTTGCGTGACCAACTGCGCGAACTCGTCGACTCGCAGGGCTTGCTGGCCATCGGATAGAGCACTCTGTGGATCGTCGTGGACCTCCACAAGGAGCCCGTCTGCACCAACGGCAGTCGCTGCCCGTGCCAGCGGCAGCACTCGCTCGCGATTGCTCGATCCGTGGCTCGGGTCCACGATCACCGGCAGGTGAGTGCGACGCTGCAGCTCTGGAACAGCGCCGAGGTCGAGGATCACGCCCCCTTCTCCAGCGGCGCTCCGAATGCCACGTTCGCACAGAATGACCTGATCGTTGCCTCCCGACAGAAGGTACTCGGCGGCAAGCAAGAGTTCTCGAATTGTCGCTGCATAGCCGCGCTTCAGCAGGACCGGCTTGCGCAGCTGCGCCAGCTGCTTGAGCAGCGAGTAGTTCTGCATGTTGCGCGATCCGACTTGCAGCAGATCGGCCGCCTCGGCGACCTTGCCAATGTCTGCCACATCCATCACTTCGGTGACGATGGGCAAGCGCGTCTGCTCGCGTGCTTGCACCAGAATCTCGAGGCCCCGCTCTTGCAGACCCTGGAATGCGTACGGAGATGTCCGCGGCTTGAACGCTCCGCCACGGTAGACAACAGCTCCAGCACGCTGCACCTCCGCAGCGAGGCGTAGCCCTCGCTCTTCGTCTTCGATCGCACAGGGTCCACCGATCACAGCGAAGTCAGCCCCGAAACGAACCGGGTCCGAATCGCCGCCCCCTACCGTGACCACGGTTTTCGAACGGTCAGGACGCGCCGCGGCATGGGGGTAATCAGGCGCTACCGAGATCACGCGCGCGACCCCCTCCCAGCTGCCCGGAGACAGCGTCAGGATCGGGTAGTGCTCGCCGGTGACTTCGAGGTACTCGTGATCACCACCGCTTGCGACCCGCACCTCGACTCCAAAGTCGACGAGTCGACTGCGGATGCGATTGCGGCGCGTCGCCGGAGTCCCCGGTTCCAGGACAAGGATCAAAGAGGTGCCTGCTGCCATAACCTCGAAGTTCATCTCGCAAAAGTAACGAATGGCCCGTGAAACGGGCCCAGATCGCGCCTGTTCAAAACGGCTACGACCCGGGTTGATAACATCTTCACCGCCACGGAGAAACCCCCATTACTTGCGATCGAAGCGCCGATCGAGCTCCTCCCAGCTGATGAACAGCTCGGCCGGGCGCCCGTGGGGGCAGTTCTGCGGTTGAAACGCCCGTGCCCGACCCCGCACGAGGTCGAGTTGCTGCGCTGGTCCAAGGTGTTGGCCGGCCTTGACGGCTCGCTTGCACGCCATCGTCGCCACTAGCCGATCGCGCAGGTCCACTTCTTCGTTGCCACTCCCCCGACTCGCCCGAAGTTGTTCCAAAGCTTGGTGCAACAGAGCTGCGCCCCCGCGCTGAAACCCCGCAGGCAGCGCCCGCAGGGCCACGACACCGTCGCCGAACTCTTCCCCCTCGAGGCCCAGATCCGCCAGCGCCTCTTGGTGGTCTACGAACAGCTGGAACTCCTCCGGCGTCAGCTCGACCGTCTCAGGTACCAGCAGCGGTTGGCGCAGATCCCCACGCTCACGCGCCTCTAGGATTTCTTCGTAGAGGATCTTCTCGTGCAGCGCGTGCTGGTCGATGACCGTGAGGCCGTCGGCCTCCTCAATGACCAGGTAGGCGTCGCGCACCTGGAACACGCGGGTCGGAGCCGGACCA
>JBCCHQ010000091.1:0-24523 GCA_039028735.1 Planctomycetota bacterium
CGCTCTTCCGATCTCTGCAGAAGGTGCCCCTTGGGCTCGTGCTTGAACTGAGCTGCTGCCGAGGCCTTGAGTTCGTCGTAGATCGACTCGAACAGCTCGTTCAGGTCGGGACGGGCGTCGCCGCGATACTGAGTCAGAAGCTCAGTTGCCCTGGTCCTTGCATCCTTCATCGATTATCTCGCCCACGGAATCTAGACAGCCGGAGTGGTTCGCCGCGACAAACACATCGCGCCTCGCCTGTCGATGCTAGCACGCCTCATCGCCCACAGAAAGTGATAACGTGCACTTCTGAGTCTATCGCGATAGCTAAGCAGCGACCCCCGACACGAACATGACTTTGATCAGTTGCTACGCTGGCAGGCAGGACAAGCGGCACTCAACTCTGCTGCCACAACTCGTCCCAGAGCGGCTTCACATGCGTCGAGACTGCCTCGGCCTCCGCACGTCCGTGTGCCCAATCAATGACTTCAGCGGTCTTGCCGATCTCGGTGCACAGCCGAGTTGGGTGCGGGCGCACGCCTACGCGACCCAAGTCGAGACGATCGGCGTCCCAGCATGTTTGGATTGTTGGATTCGCTTCTGTGTGACCAGCGGTGTGATGAACGCAGGCCTCAAAGAGGTGATGAAAGTCATCGTCGGCCAGCTCGAACAGAGAACCTCGCAGCTCTACCGCCAACAAGGCACCTCGACGCCCATGCTCCGGGTCGGTGTCTTCGTTGACTCGCTTCGCGTCGTGAAACAGCGCAAACAGCGTCACAACGTCTCGATTGGCACCCGTGTGCTGCGCGATCCGCAGCCCATTGTCGAGCACGCGCCCCCAATGGCTGAGACCATGAACCCCGTACCAAGGCAGCGCATAGCTGGCGAGAATCACTCGCAGAAGAGGCTCGATGGCCAGCAAGAGTCAGGTCCTTCCGGTAGGGAGTGCGACGGCATCGTAGCGGGCCTTAGCACTGCAGACAAGAAGAGCTCCTTGCGGCTCAACTCCCCCTTCGAAGGCAGAATGTAGACGTGGCAACGAGCTGGCGGTCGTGCCCCGCATGGAACTCGCGCTTCCTTCGACGCAACCGACGGGCATTCGGCAACACGTGCCCGCGAAGACTGGCGCGTTCGCACAGTGCCGACCGTCACCGGGGCGTTGCAGTCACTGCCGCTCGGTGTACCCGACGGCCACACCTCGACCCGCTGCGAGCTTACGGATGCACTTGCTTCGCGACTTTCGCCAGCTGCGTCTTGGCCTTGCCCATCAACGACTCGATTTCCTTCTTGAGCTTGTCGATTACACCCTTGAGAGTCACGAGAGCGTCTCGTTCGGCTGTGAGGCTCGCTAACCTCGTCCGCAATGTTCGATCGTTGCTGGCAAGCCTAGCCATGTCTTTCTCGAGCGCGGATCGTTCGTTTGAGAGTCTCCCGCGAGCTTGCTCGATCGCAGCTTGTTCTCCCTGGGCTGAACGCGCTCGGGAGTTGTACTCCCGGACCAAGCGGTTCCTCTCGTCTCCAGCCGGTAGCCGCTCGATCCTCGCTCTCAACTGGCGTAGAGACGCAACCTCCTCGTTGAAGCGTCGCACACGATCGTTCAGCCTATCGCGCTTCTTGTTCCACGCCGCAGCTCGCTGGTTGTAGTTCGCGATGGCAGCTTGATGCGCCTTCACGTCCAACTCCAGCCGCTTCCAAAGTGGCTGCCATACTTTCACTCGTTGGTTGAAGTCCTCAATGTTCGCATTCCGTGTATCGTTCTTCAGGCGCGCTGACTCCCAACTCGATTGCCAAGCGCGAGCGATACTCCCCTTGGCCTTCATTGCCTGCTGCTTCTTCCGCGCGGCAGCATGCTCTGGCAGCGTTGTACTCTCCCAATGCCACGGCTCCTTGGGCATCACGGTGCGGGTCCAACCGTTCTCCTGCAGCGATTTGATCACTTGGGCGTTGCGAGCATTGCGCACATCGATGGCGAAGCCATAGTTGTGGACCGACGCCCCAGGAATGTTGGCTGGGTTGCAATTTGGCTGCTCGAGACGCCAGCAGATATAGAGTTCTGCTTGCTTGTAGACATCCCTCAGCCCACTTTCAATCACCAGGTGTTTGCCGCCAGACGCAGCGTGATAGGCCTTGTCCGCCTGGCGAAAGAGAGCTTGAGCTTTCGAATGCAGACCGCCAAGATTCGGCGTTCTCGGCCCAGGATAGGCCTTGGACACACCGAGTGCTTCCGGGATCAACAGCTCGTGGTTGGGCTGGAGAACCGCAGCGAGTTCAGCCTCCCAACCTGCTGTAGAGTCGCCCTCGAGCATGTTGGCAACGTAGTCACGTTCGTCGCTCAATAGACTCTCGACTCGCGGCAGACCCAGGTCCGTAGCTACGTCCTCACCACTCAACATGTAGTCGGCAAGGCGAGCCTCGCCGGACTCGGCGACACCCTGAACAGACTGGAGGCCTTGGACGGTATCGAACTCACCAATCCGAAGGTCTTTGTCCGCCATGTTCGCTGACGCTTTGGTCAACACCATACGTGTGCCTTCGGTGATCCCTGGAGCTCCAAACAGCAGAGCGATCATGTCACGCTGTGCACCAAGCCGTCCAGCAACGGCGACCTCCTCTCGCGGATAGAGGGACAACAACCCCGCACGGTCCCCCGCCGAGAGATCGATTCCGTTTCCCGTTGGCGCACAAGGGCTGGGATCCGACTTGTAGAAGAGAGGCGGAAATCGGTAGAGCATAACCGACTCGGAGTCGAACTCACCAGCGCGAATGCCTGTCCCAGAAACTGGACGCAAGTTGCGGTCAACCTTGGCTCGGCCCCAGTAGTTGGGGAAGGCTGCGAGGTAGGTATAGATCCCGGGTCTTCGCCCTTCATCGTCGGGGATACACATCCCTCTTGCGTCGAGCGTTCTTTCGTAGTCGTCGTCATCGTCCCAACGAAACTCAGACTCGCAGTTCCCGAGCAAGTTCTGGTGCTCGTGGTGAAAAGCGAGGGCGTGCATGAACTCGTGGCGCACAACACCCATCCAGTTTTGTGGGCGCATGAACTGAAAGCCGCCGAGATTCAAGGAACGTTGATTTGCTCGCCCTCCCACTGCTGTGGAGGGAGCACCAATACTGGGATTGATGCTGTCGGTACCGACCAATGAGAAGTAGCCGCGCTGGTCGAAAGACACCCTGATCTCCGCAGCATATTCGCTGTCAGATTCACTCCACTTGCGATAGCTGTTGGTGCTGGCGTCCCAACCAAAGTCCAGGTCGATGTTGCACGATTCCTCAATCTGCCTAACGGCGGCCTCAATATCGCGATGCAGGTCCACTGCACCTGTCAAGAAGGCCACCCGAACCGTCTGTCCCGGGCTCCAGCGAAGAACATCCTCGACTAGGAAACTGATACCGGGGCCGTCAGAACCCACCGACGCCAACCATGCATCTCGAGCTTCCATCGTGGATACGACGTGCTCGGGCAGATTGTCCAGCACCACCACTTGCGCCCGCAACGCTCGCTCGCCAACGAAGACAAGAACCACGGCCAGCCACAATCGCGTCACGATAGTCATTCCACGTCCCTTCGATACAAGCTTCAGACCCTGTCAGCGATAAACTCAACGCTAGTACGGTGGCGTCAGCCCGGCCCGTTGCGCCAGCAGATTGGCGTTCGCCTTCGCGACCTCGACTTGACCGGTAAGAGCGGCCACGTCCGTGGGCGAAGCGTCCGCGGGCAGATCGAGCAGTCGAGCGATCAACGCCTCCGCCGCGTAGAACGCTTCGGTCGCTGCGAAGACTGCGTTCTCCTGGTCCAAGCGTTCCTTCGCAAGCTCCTCCTCCTGAGCCTCTTGCTCCGCGCGGCGAGCAGAGCGGGCAGCATCCCTCGCCGCCCGCTCTGCCGCGAGAGCATCAGCTGTCTTCGTTATGCTGCCAGAGAGGTCAGTAGCAACCTCATCGAAGACCAGCTTGTTCTTGAGCCCAGTGCTCTTGAGGGTTCCGTCCTCGTTGAGAGATATCGACAGGTCGGTATCAGCAAGAACGTTGGCATTGATGCCTATTGTGTAGAGCCTCGTCGTATCCGCCAGCTCGATGCGCTGTGTGTGAACGACTGAGAACTTTCCTTTCGAATCGCGACGATAGACTCGGAGAGTCTGCGGTAACTTGGTGCGGAACGGTACGCCGTCGATTTCCGCGCCATGCTCGATCCCTGTGATCTCGCTGACTTCGTAGCGTGTGGAACAACCGCATAGCGCACTACTTGCTGCGATGAGGATGAAGAGAAATCTCATTTCGCGTACCCCCGCTCCAGAACAATCACGAACTCCGGCTCAGCGAGCCCCACTACAGACTGGACCCACTGACCCGTACTAGCCCCACGATAAGGGTACGCGTAGCTCACCGCGCGTAGACTCCGGGTCGTAGACGGAGCCGCAGCCGACCGACTCAAGGCGCTCCTTTTCTGCGCTATCAGCGCACGCACCTTCGCCAGTTCTTCCGCCGCAACGGCATAGTCTTGAGCAGCTCGTGCTTGCGCTGCGCTAGACAGACTGGCGGTAACGGGAGGTCGCACCGGGTCGCCGAGCAGACTCAACAACAACTCCTCTCGACGGCCTTCTTCGTAGGCGTCAATCGCAACCAGCCACTTCTTGTAGAGGACGGGAATGCGTGGATCCGGTGTGTTGCTCCCAGCGCCAGCAGCAGAGCGCCGTGCGGCCGACATCGCTTCCTCCAGGGCCACGACTCTACCGAGGCGCACAGAATCACTGGTCCCCGCAATCGTCTCGAGAAACGCAATCTCGCGTCGCGTCTGCGAAAGTGCTCGCTCGGCTGCAGCGACTGCTGTTTGGGCAGCGACGACGTCCTGGCAAGGCAACAACAACTGACCACTAGGGCTACCCAAGAAGACCGCATCGACCCTGGCGAGAAGCACGGTCAACGCGACCGAGGAGTCCCCGTTTAGATGGTCCAACAAGGCCACAAACGCCGTGCGCTGATCCGCCGACCATTGTTCCTGCTCGCCGAGTGCCCGGGGAAACAATTGCTGCAGCGTTTTCCGCTTCGCGCTGCTCGCGCGTTGCAGTTGACCCAGCGCCCTAGATTCCTTGTCTCTCGTGCACCTGCTCATTCGCTCAGCGGTTGTCAGCCACAGTCTCTTCTCGAGCGAGAAGGGCAGTGGGGTGGTCGATACGCTACTGAACGCCAGTTGCTGCAAGAGCGCCTGCAGCTCGGTTCGCTCCGTTGACGTCGGGACTCGCCAGTGGTTCGCCGCGTAGTTGGCTGGGGCTGGGCAGTCCCGGTACGCTCGCAGCGGGGCTGAGGCCGGTGGTCGATGGCTCGTATCCCAGACAAGTGCACGGCCCTGACTAGCGTCAACGGCCAGGTGCCAAAGCGTACGGAGGTTCGGAATCGTGGCCACAATCGCCGTCCATGACATTGGAACGAATGCGGCGACGCTCGCGCTTCCTGAAGAGAGCTTCGAACCCGCACCGATCAGACTGGCTGCGAACTCTCCAAGCGCCACGACCGTGGGCCCGATCTGATCCCGCTTCACGACGGTGGCCTCTGTGGCTTCCCCATGCGGACCGAACGTTAGCCCGAAATCAATCTCCGAGAACAGACACGGGTCGATGTTGACAACGTACTGTTCCTCGGGGTCGGCAACCCACTCGACTGCAAGAGAGTACTTGGCAGCCGCGGGCGCGGTCCTCTGCTCGGTCAGCAAGAACTCTGGCTTCGTCATGGATACCGGCACGCCAGCCAGCACCTCTGCACCCTTCACGGGCCAACGGTCCCTCTTTCGTCCTTCGATATGCGAAGTGCAGGACAGACTACATCCCACCACCACAAACGCACACCAGATCACCGTACGTCTCACGGCTTGACCTTCCTTCTAATAGGATTCACTGGGTGTGACACTGACGATACTGCGGCGAGGATCGATCCTCACACAATGGTTGTCAATTACCGAATCGGTACTCTCAAATTTACTAGCGAGATCGCGAGTTCGAGTTCCTGATTGAGCTGCGACCAACCCACTGCCTCTGCAGGCACAGGAAGGCTGGCGCTAAACGCCTCTCATTCGGAAGCCTAGGGGATTGGGCGCTAGCATGGCCGTCGGCAGCGGCCGACTCGGGAGCCCAGAAGTTGGACGCCGAGCGGACGAAATCGCTATGTCGAAGCGGGCATGCGATATCCAACGGCAGACCCGAGCGCAGCTGGGCCCACTGTCACAATTCGTCGCTCTCAAGCTCAGCGGCAACCTGGCTCTCCGCATTCTCACGGAGATATCGAACTCTCGTGGATTTAGTACTCAGTGCACGCGCTCGAAAGAGTGGCCGTTGAACTTGTGTTCGAAGCGTAAAGTCGCCTCTGTCGGCAAGTCGTGCCGGCCGGGGATGAGCTTGGGGCCAACTTGGCACAACTGCGCGGTCCCATCCTCTGAGGTGGTGAGGATGCGACGGCCGTCAGGATCAAACCTCGCGGAGCGGATTCCCTCGCACTCGAGCACAGCAAGCGATTTTCCGTCACGGTCCCAAAGGCGCAGAATGTCGTCGGTTGCAGTGGTAACGATACGCCCGCATGGGCCTAGCTTACGTCGGAGTTCGTCACGGCTTGCGCGACGAGGCACGATCGTCTTGAAGGCGCATCAGCCATTGGGGCGCGTGCTCGACAACGGGTTGAGACCAGGTCGCACGTTACCGCTGTGGAGAAATCACGAGCTAGTACCGACCGGCTGGAATCTCAAGACCTACGGACAGGCAATGTAGCTAGTGCAGCCGAACGCATGGGCAGATCCAGGCCCACAGGTGGGGAAGGGGTGCGGTGGGCTCGCGCCCTCGTTGTAGAGGTAGTTCAGCAATGTGATCGCATCCCCGATGTCGAGGCTGCCGTCGGCGTTGGAGTCAGACGCCGCATCGCAGTGGACGACGCCACCGTTGAACAGGTGGCTGAGCAAGCTAACAGCGTCAGCGATGTCGACGTTGCCGTTCCCGTTGGAATCGCCGCGCAAGAACGGCAGCGTGGTGGGCCCCGTGTAGAAGACCAGGGTGCCAACCGTCGCGGGCGTGTGAGAGACGCCACCGGCGATCACTTCGGTGACGAACGACGACGGACCCAACGAATCACAGAACGAGAGCTGCACGACTTCGTTGATCGGGAGTCCCGCCGCACTGTATGTCATTTCCAATATGGGCAGTTGAGTCACGGGTCCCAGCGTTGCCGCGCCTATGTTGGAGAAGATTGTCCCACACGTCACACCCGACCCACCGATCGGGTCGACGTCGAGCATGAAAACATCGGGCCCCGCTCCACCATTGAGAATCTGCAGTGCCGGCAGAATGTTGATCCCTGTGCCCTGCAACCGGGCGTCGGACATGCAGATCCCCAGCCAGAGGCCTTCGACTCCACCTTGTGTGGCCGAGAGTTCGACATCGACTTCGACTCCCTGCCCGCTCAGCCACCACTCCATGTTGGAGAGTCGTACTTCAAACTGTGGATTCTGGGCGTCCGCCACCAACGGCACTGCGATGGTCACAAAGAGTGCACAGAGCGTCGCTAGAAGGGCGCGGAACTGCAGCTCGGATGTCATTCATGAACCTCTCGTGGTTTTCTGACTATAGATATAAGCGTGATCGGGCGGTCGCCGTTTCCAATCCTTCGCCAGGAATCCATAAGTCACACTCATTTTGCGGCTTAGCATCTCAAAATCCTCATTGCTGCTGGTAGCCGACTCACAACTGCGCAAGGCGCGCCGTGGCCTCCTGAAGCTCGTCACTGGCCCGCGAGTTCTGTGGTTGTTGATCGACCAGCCACGCGTAGTGTGACACAGCCTCTTGCAGCAGCGCACGCCCCCCCGCCGGATCAGTTACGGCAATCGCTTCTGCGTGGTAGCGAAGACTAACGGCGAGCCAACGCCGATACGTGAGGTTCGTCGCGTCTGAGTCGACCAACTGCGCGCACAGTGCCCCCGCCTTCGTGTAGCTGTCGACGGCGCCGCTGAGGTCGCGCTCGGCCAGCAACTGTGCCACCCGAAAGTGTGTCAGCCAGCGATCTCTGATGAGGCGGTGATCGCTCGGGCTGCTTTTCCTGAGGCTCTCGTTGCGAGCTAGTGCGGCCTGGTAGTGCTGGAGTGCGCTATCGATCTCGCCAATCTGCCCGTGCAGCTGGCCAAGACTGACATCGTTGAGTGTTAGCTCTCGGACTGCATCGGCGTTCTCTGGGTCTGCCGCGGCGATACCCTCGGCCAACCCGCGAGCCCGGCGCGCCCATTCGATGGCTTCGCGAGGGCGCTGCTCGTTGGTCAGACAGCGAACGACACGGCTGCAAGCTATGGACAGCTCCCTTTGGAAGCGCATGTTCAACGGATCGCCAGCGCAAAGCCGTTCCAGAATAGACACTGCCTCTTCGTTTGCGCTCCGACCCGCGGCACTTGCGCCCGTCTCAACGCGCGCGGCGGCCAAACCCAAGATTGCGGCGGCCAGCGACCGCTGCAGCTCTGCCTCGTTGTACTCGCCCGCAAGTTCGCGAAGAAGCGGCACAGCACGCTCGAACATTGCGAGCGCTTCGCTGGGATGCCCGCCGAAGAGGAGCGCGTGCCCCTCGCGACTGTCGCTCCGCGCCAACCCCTCCCGGTAAGAGCGCGAGTTGGGCTTCGAACCATACAAACGCTGACGCACGGCGCGTGCTTCGCGATGAAGCTGATGCGCGGCTTCCGCATCAGCGCTGAAAGTCACTTCGCCAATGCGATCCAGGATGACCGCAGCGTCGTAGCCGTCGGTGGTCGGCAATTCGTCTACGTCGGGCCGTCGGAAGACCTCCAGGGCCCGCCTGTAGCTACGGAGAGCCGCCTCCGTCTCGCCCAAATTGGCGTTGCCTGGATGTCCCTGCACATCTCCTACTTTGACGTAGGCCACCGCCAATTCGCGGAGCAATGTCGGATCCTCGCCTGCATCGTCGATGAGTACATCCAGATACTTCAGCGTCTTCGTCGCGAACACTCGGCGCGACTCCATCGCCCCTGGAAGATCTCGGACGACGTCATGGAACTCGGAGAGCACATCGCCGAGCAAGGCTCGTGTCGTCGCTAGGCGGCTTTGCGCCTTCTCACGCGCGACTCCTTCGTCGACACGAAGCTGTTTCGATTCCAAGTACAGGGATGTAATCACCCCCAGCGCAATGAAGAGCATCAGCACGAAAGACGCACCCGTCACGACCGGGAGACGGTTGCGCTTCACGAACTTCCGCATCCGATAGCCCAATGTCGGCGCGACGGCACTAACAGGCTCGTCCGCGAGATAGGCCCGCAGATCTGCTGCAAACTCCATCACGGTTCGGTATCTCTCTTGCGGATCCTTGGCGAGACTCTTGAGGAGAATCCAGTCGAGGTCACCGGCCAAGCCCTGTCGCAAAGCGTCGACGCCACTTTGTCGTTGCGCCGCGAGCTCGTGCGCCGGAACCGCGACGTCTTCACCGGTCACGTCATCAAAGCGTTGCGTAGACTTGGTAACTATCTGGCTGGGACGCATCGGTTCTTGCTCGCAGATGATGCGTTCGCGCTCGTACGGCAGCTCGCGGTCGATGCGATACGGGCGATGTCCAGTCAACAGCTGATACAGAACGACACCCAAGGAATAGGCATCGCTTGCCGGCGTGATCGGTTGCCCCTTGACTTGCTCTGGACTTGCGTATGAGAACGACAGCATCCTCACGTCCTGCTGCGTGACATCGGTGTCGTGGAGCTGCGGGTCAGGCTCGAGCAACTTGGCAATGCCGAAGTCCAGGAGCTTTGGCTCTCCCTCCAAGGTGACAAGGATGTTTGCGGGTTTCAAATCTCGATGCACGACGAGGTTCTCGTGGGCAAACTGCACTGCCTCACAGACTTTCTCAAACAGCAGCACCCGATCGCGGACCGAGAGCCGCTTCGCATCGCAATAGCTGTGGATCGGCTCCCCTTCGATGCGCTCCATCACAATATAGGGAAGGCCATCGGGCGTGTTGCCGCCGTCGAAGATTTGCGCAATGCGCGGGTGCGTCAACGATGCGAGGATCTGCCGCTCGTTACGGAAACGACGCAACACATCGGAGTGCAGCCCTGCTCGGAGCATCTTGATCGCCACGTACTGCTGGAACTCCCCCTTTCGCTCCGCCAGATAGACGTGGCTCATCCCCCCCTCACCCAGCTTGCTAAGGATGCGGTACGGCCCGAGTTCTCCTGGAGCTTCTTCAGGAACTTCTTCGTCGCGCACAAGAGATCGCGCGGCCGTGCGCACCGACGTGCCAAGCTTGTCGTTAGCGACGTCGGAAACACTTGGGACGAACTCCAGCAAAGATGCGACCTCTGCCCGCAGGTCGCTGTCATCGGCACAGGCTTGTGTGAGGTAGGCGTTGCGAGCTTCACCCTCGAGTTCCGCGGCTCGCTGAAAGAGACGCTGCACTTGTGACCAACGTTCAGGGTCCACTGGCCCCCCCGTGCGCAAGCTCGCGCAGCAGCCACGCCTGCGCGAGCTGGCTCTCTTGCCACACCTGCTTGCGCGACAACTCCACAATCGTGGCTGTCTCATCGAGAGTCAGGCCGCCGAAGTAGCGGAGCTCGATGATGCGGCTCTTCAGCTCGTCGAATTCCCCCAGCTTCTCGAGGGCCTGGTTCAGGTCGAGAATGTTGACCGGCTGTTCGGCGAGAAGTTCCGCCTCGGCTGCTTCTAGCGAGACGCGATCGGCGCCACCACCCCGTTTTTCGGCCGCACTCGCTCGCGCATGGTCCACGAGGATGCGCCGCATCAACTGGGCAGAGATCGCATAGAAGTGCGCTCGATCGTTCCACCGCGTTTCGCGGGTTCCCATCAGCTTCAGATAGGCTTCATTCACAAGCGCCGTCGTTTGCAGGGTGTGCTCGACACGCTCACGATACATATGGCGCGACGCGATACGCTTGAGTTCTCCATACACGACGGGCATCAGCCGCTCTAGCGCGTCGGCGTCTCCGGCGCGCCATTGCTGGAGTATCTCTGTGAGATCGCCTCCTGGGGTAGGCTCTGCCATCAAACCTCGGGCTCCGTCGTTGTTGCTGTGCTCGCATCGCCGTGCTCAATCGGCGCTACGCCTACGCGCTTCTGCTCCTCGGCAGGCTCTGTCCATCCTAGCAGCGAAGTAGCGAGGGCGTAAGTTTCCAGAAAAGTCGGGAACGCCGCGCCCTCGTTCTCGCCTCCCTTGTCGAGCGCGCAAACTCACTGCGACTGCCCATTGGGGCTGCCAACGGAAGCGCCCCCAGTCGCCAGGACCTGGGATACGCCGGTCCAACCTGACCCAAATCGGAAAGAGGAGCGCTGCTATGCAACGCTTTATTGTCTGCTGTTCCTTGTCCTTGGCCCTCCTGGGGCTTCCTGCGGTCGCGTCAGCACAAAGCACCGAGCGGGGTGTTCAGCTCCGCAGCGTCGACTTCGGAGCTGGCATCCTGGAGGTGTTCAACTACGGTGCAGCCAACGTCGACCTTACCGGCTGGCGTTTCTGTTCCCACGATACCGACCAAGAGCGGCAGTACACCACCCCAACGGGTCTCGCCGGCGTCACGATCGAGGCCAGTACGTCGATCTTCGTCCACTTCAACAACGACGCACCGGCCGGCGATCCCGATCGCTTCGACCTGGTCGCGCTCGGCAACTTCGCGCTGCCGCTCAACAGCGACGCGTACGGGATTCAGCTGTTCTTCCCCGATGCCAGCGGCGACGTTGCTTTCGGCAACAACACGCTGATCGCCGACATGCTGCAGTGGAACATCCCTGGGACAGCAGTCGGAACCGCGGACTTCCGCACTGCGCAGGCCGTCGCAGCCGGCCTATGGACCGCAGTCGGCGACTACGTACCGACAGCGACCGACACAGCGCGCATCGATCTCCTCGATGCAACGGGCGGCCTGCTGCACGGCCCTGCAGACTATGGGGTGACCGCCGGCGTGGATCCACGCTTGGTGCAGTTTCGCAGCGTCGACTTTGCAGCAGGCATCCTCGAGGTCTTCAACTTTGGGGCTGCTTCTGTCGACCTCACGGGCTGGCGTTTCTGCTCCCACGACACCGACCAAGAGCGTCAGTACACAACCCCAGCTGGTTTGGCTGGAGTCACGATCGAGGCTGGTACGTCGATTTTCGTCCACTTCAACAACGATGCCCCAGCGGGCAATCCAGACCGTTTCGACCTTGTCGCACTCGGCAACTTCGCGCTGCCCCTCGACAGCGACGCCTACGGAATACAGTTGTTCTTCCCTGATGCCGTTGGCGACGTTGCCTTCGGCAACAACGCGTTGATGGCGGACATCGTGCAGTGGAACATCCCGGGGACGCCAGTCGGCACTGCCGACTTCCGAACAGCACAAGCAGTCGCGGCTGGATTGTGGACCGCAACCGGGGATTTCATCACAACATCAGCGACTACGGTTCAAGTGGACCTGCTCGATCTGACCGGCAACCAACTCCATGGCCCTGGCGACTACCAGGCGAGCGAACCCGTCGATCCGCGCCTGATCCAGTTCCGTAGCGTCGACTTCTCTGCCGGGATCCTTGAAGTCTTCAACTTCGGTACCGCTGCGGTCGACCTCAGCGGCTGGCGCTTTTGTTCCCACGACACAGACCAGGAGCGCCAGTACACGACGCCAACGGGTCTTGTCGGAGTCACGATCGAAGCTGGCACGTCGATCTTCGTCCACTTCAACAACGATGCCCCAGCTGGCGATCCGGATCGTTTCGACCTCGTCGCGTTGGGTAACTTCGCGCTGCCACTCGACACCGACGCCTACGGGATCCAACTGTTCTTCCCTGACGCGATCGGCGACGTGGCCTTTGGCAACAACGCACTGCTCGCCGACATGATCCAGTGGAACCTCACCAGCTCCCCCATCGGCACCGCAGACTTCCGTACACCGCAAGCAGTTGCCGCTGGGCTGTGGAGCGCGGTGGATGAGTTTGTCGTCACCGAAACAGACAGCATTCGGATCAGCCTGAACGATACTGGTAGTGGACTACTGCACGGACCGACCGACTACACGGTCGTCGCGCCGACAGACTTTCCGACCTTTGCTGAGGACTTCGAGACCCTAGCGCAGGGGGATTCGATCGCACTCCTGGGGTGGCCGATCGTCAGTAACAGTATCAACCAAGCCGACTTCACTGTGACCGCGACCGATCAGTTGGCCCCGCCGCCGGGCACCAACTCGACGCGTTGGATCCGTATCGTGGACGTGGATGGCAGCAACGCACAAAATCGTTTCTACAGCCCAACGATCAACTCACCGGCAGCGATCAGCTACACATGGCGCTTCCTCGTGAATCTGGAAACGACCCCCCCAAGCGGCAACGCCACCAAGCCACGGTACACGATCCAACACTCAGACAACGGCTTTGCGAACGCGTGGGGATTCGAGCTCACCGACACGGGAGTCAACCTGATCGTGACAGGGATCGGCGGTGCGCCGGCGAGCGTGAGCATCAGCGGTCCGCTGACACTGGGCGAATGGACCGAGCTGCGTCTCCGCGCGGACTTCCAGACACAGACAGTAACCGGCTGGGTCGGTGCCGCCCCCGGTGCAGCTCTCCCGATCGCGCTCACCGGTTCCCCAGAGATCTTCCGCTTGTGCTACCGCGGCGAAGGTGCTGGCAATGTACTCACGTCGCAGCTAGACAACGTCCAAGTGACGGGACTCATCGGCGCCGACTTCGTACGCGGTGACTGCAATCAAGACGGTGTCACGAACATTGCCGACCCAGTACGGTCGCTCAACGTGCTCTTCCTCAGCGGGGTCGAAACCGACTGCGAAGACGCTTGCGACGCGAACGACGATGGCAACTACAACATCGGTGACCCCGTCTATATCCTCACGACGCTCTTCTCGAGCGGCCCGCCACCGGCAGCGCCCCTGACGTGTGGGCCCGACCCGACAGTGGACGCGCTGGGCTGCACCAGCTACCCCTGCCCGTAGTCGTCGGCAACCGACAGCAGAAGATTCGAAAACGGGCCGTCCCGCCGATCGCGGGAACGGCCCGTTCTCATTAACGGCCCACGTGGCTCGGGCGACGAGGTCTGGCTCCAGGCTGTGGTGAGGACGCCAACCTCGCGCCTCGCGTAGTCGGGCACTTGGGACGAAGTCCGCAGCCCAACCCAACTTGCCAAAAACACAACAACACAATTGCCTTTTTGGCAATGTCAGTGCATCGTGCGCCACGAGTCTCACCCCGGTACTGCAGCTTTGACTCGAGACATTGAGATCAACGGAGGCAACAAGAGATGCTGACACGTGCGCCACAAGCGGCACCAACGGCCCTGGTTATCGCCCTGTGCGTGGTCGGACTCGCCCCCGGCCTATCCGCGCAGGCCGTTGAAGATCCGTCGGGTCCAACCGACAGCGACTCCGAGATCGAGATCGTAATCACAGGGACCCGTCTCAGCGACTCCCCCTTTGAGCAACCGTATGCGCTCTATCGGCTCGCGAAGGAAGAACTCGATCGCGGCGTCGGAAGCACGCTGCTGGATCGGGCCAATTATGGCCCGGGAGTGTTCATTCAGCGCACGGCACCGAATCAAGCCAGCCCGTTTGTTCGCGGGCTCACCGGAGAGCAAACTCTGCTTCTTCTCGACGGCGTACGCCTGAGCCACGCATTCATGCGTCCGGGACCGAACCAATACTCAGCGTTAGTGCCCGACGCAAGCGTGCAGTCGATCGACTTCATACTCGGGTCGTCTTCGGTCGTGACTGGTTCGGATGGCTTGACTGGCGCAATCAATTTCAACCTTGCTGACGCAGCGCGCGGAATCGACCGTGCGGCGTCAACGTGGGCCCGCACACGAGTCGACTCGGCGAACGGTGCGATGTTCCAAACGGGCTTGGACGGCACCGTCGGGAACTGGGCCTATTCGGTCGAGTTCGACGGGCGCGACTACCATGATCGCGTCGGCGGCAAGGACTTCGACAATCATGTTTTCGGCGTCGACACGGACACCAACAACCAGATCCCGAACACCTCGTACGAACAACTGGCAGGGGGGCTGCGTCTCTCCTATGGCGGATTCGCGAACCACGTCGTGGAGGTCAACTCGGGCTACACGCAACAGACCGACGCGAAACGTCCGGATGGCTACTTCGAGAACACGGGAAACGCTGGGCGAATCTCACGTTCTTTCGATCCACAGGAGTTCAGTTATCTGCATATCCGCGATATCTGGCAAGTCGACAGCGATCTCGTTTCGGAGCTACGCACGACGGTCTGGTGGCACCGACACTTCGAAGATCAGACGCGTGATGAGATCCGCGACCAAGGAACAGCGACAGAGCTCTATCGCTTGCGCGAGAAACAAGACGAGTTACATGCACTCGGTCTCGACATCCAAGGAACAACTCTACTTGGCGACACAGATTCCGAGCATGAAGTCACGTGGGGGATCACGACGATCTTCGAAGAAACCAACAACGATTTCGAGGAGTATCGCTCGCCGGCAGGCTCGACGGATCCAACACTGGCCACTGCCTTCGAACCAGAAAGCTGGGGGAACCGTACAACAGTTTCCGACAACAGTAAGTATCGTTCCTTCGGACTCTTCATCCAAGACAGCTGGGATGTCAGTGAGGCGTTCAATCTATTGTATGGCGCGCGCTACAGCTACTACGAGTGGGAGTTCGGCGACGTGGATGGAGACGCCTCCGACGTAACCGGGTCGGTGCGCGGAATGTGGCGATACGCGCAGGACCAGAATGTCTTCGTCGGCCTTTCGAAAGCCTTTCGGGCGCCGAACCTCACGAACCTCGACGGCGCCGTCGATCGCGGCTCCAGTGGCGCGGAGGCGACCGGCAATCCCAACCTCGATCCGGAAGAGAGCTACACTGCCGAAGTCGGTTGGAAATGGCGAAAAGACCGCGACGTGATCGGAGTGTCTGTTTTCTATACCTTCGTCGACGAGCTAATCCAAAGGGACTTTGCCGGCAACGGAGAGTTCGAGAATGTGCAGGACGCGGAGATTCAAGGCTTCGAGACGGTCTGGGATCTCGGTATCAACTGCCTCGAATTCATCCCTGAGGGAGGCCGACTGTCTTTCTTCGGTGCAGCCAGTCTCGTCGACGCGACCAAGGACGTCCCGCAAGTCGGTGGTGGCACGCGCGAAGACAACATCTCACGAGCGAATCGTTTCTATGGCCGCTTTGGGTTCAAGTACGACCACGCGCGTACATGGTGGTGCGCGATTCAGTGCCGGTGGGCCGACGACTACGACGACGTTGCTGAGGACCCAAGTGATCCGGACTCGAGTGACATTCGCCTCACGGTTGCGGGGAGTGCCGACGGAAGCATGCCGGGCTATGGGGTCGTGGACGCTCAGCTAGGCTGGCGAAGCGAGGACGGTCAAAGGGATGTGACGCTCTTCATCGAAAACATCTTCGACCGCACATACAGAGACGTTGGAAGCGGCGCAGATGCCCCAGGCCTGAACTTGGGAATCACGGCAGGCATTCGATTCTAGTGTTCAGCTGCCAAGACTCGTGGCTGCACTCAGGCAAATGTCGACGTGACCCAGAAGGTCGCAACTGGCGGCGAGGCTCACGGACCGCCGCGGCCTCCAAGTTGGCCGTGCTCATCAGGGCAGAAACACAGCGTCAGCAGTCCATACACCGAATATCCTCATAGATACTCGCCTCGTGGTCGGACTCCTCTATCGCGAAGTTGATGAGGCAGCGCACCGCTTTCGACGGATCGTCGAGGTCGTACTTCTTCGCAATACTGGTCAAGTACTCGTACTGGGTCGCCTTCAGTTCGATCTTGTACTCGTCGTTCATTTCGAGATTCCCTTCTTGTGTCCAAGATTCGGTGTTACCTACGACTCGGCGTGACTGCGGGGCCAACGGCGGGCATTTGCGGGCGGATTCGCGCTAGACGAACTTCACTTTCCCGAATGCGAGCGTGCGACAGCCCTCGACGGAGATACGCCAGATGACCAACTCAAGTGCTCGAGCCAGCGGCGCACCTGCACTCCTCGCGACTGCCCATAGCAACGCAGAAAGCGGAACCGGCAGCTGATCTTGCTCGCCCTGCAATCGCCGCTCAACTTCTTCGGGCTCCACCGTCTCTAGCCAAGCGCGGGCTGCGGCGCTTCGATCGTCGAGCGTCCGCTGCAGGGCTCGTGCGACAGGGTTGTCGCTCGTCGTGCCATAAAACGCTGAGATCATTCGCTCGACGTCCTGGCTCCTGCACGAACGTGACCCGCATGAACAATCCAGCGTGTAGCCAAAGCGATCGGCAGTCTGCTCTAACTCTTTGGACGAAAAGGACGTCCAAAGAACCAAGTTCCGGACCATGCAAGGCATCTCCCACAAGTCGACCATCCGCTTTTCTCCTCCGAACACACGCCAACGGTCCCCGGGGCCAAAGATGGCGGCTCGGGCTGCGATGGAGTTTCTCCAAAGCACGGTGTTGACTATATGCCCAACTGTTTTATATACCAAACAAATCGTTGCCTTGCCTCGCGGCGGGAGTGTTGGGATATCTCATCCTCAGCCTCGCCGGATTTCTGACACCCGTTCTCTTCATTCAAGGAGCTTATTCATGCGCCACCTCGTTCTTTGTCTCGCCATCTCGATCCTCAGCACTGCACAACTCGGGGCCCAAACCCCTGGGGCGCTACCCATCCCGATGCCTCCGTCTGTTGTTGGCTCACGCCTCTTCTTCTCAGACACGACAAACGATGCGATCTACGTCGCACGGGACCTGAATAGCGATGGAGACTTCCAGGATGCTGGCGAGATTCAGGTGTTCTACGACGACTCTTCGGCGAACGTCGATCTCGGCCTACCCAAGGCGCTCCACTTTGGACCCGATGGGGCTCTCTACGTAGGCGATTCCTCTGCCGACGTTATTCTTCGCCTTGAAGACACCGACGGCGACGGGAACGCAAACGGACCCAATGATTCGACTGTCTTCTTCGACTCGAGTTCTTCGACACCGGCCTTCACGTCGCTCGGCTCAATGGGTTTTGACGGGGATGGCTACTTGTTCTTCACCGACTCAGGCGCTGGCAGCAGTGCCAATCAGAGCCTAGTCAGGATTCGAGACGACAACGGCGATGGGTTCTGCAGCCAGGCTGCCGGAGAAGTACTGTTCGTTCATGAGCAGGCGTCAACAACTGGCGTTGCTGGCCGTTGGGCCGGAATGGCCTTTGACAGCGACGGCTCCATCATCGTCATGGAGTACGGGCTCGCGCAAGACGACATCTATCGCCTTGTCGACCTCAACGGTGACGGCGACTCAAACGACGCCGGCGAACAGATCCTCTACTTCAACGAGGACCCGGCCGGAACCTTGATCACTCTCACGTTCGTCGAGAACATGGCTCGCGGCTATGAGATCCCAGGACAGGGCCGTCCGATGTGGGTCAATAACTACACCGCTGACCAGTTTCTCCGTTTCCTTGATACAAACGGCGACGACTACATCTCCAACGACTCCGAGGTCACTATTTTCTGGGATGTGAACCAAGCCGATGGCGTCATTCCGGGAATCACATGGGGCTTCGCACTCGACCCATCCGGTAAGATCTACATCGCAGAAGGAGGGTCGACTAGCGCTGGCACCGGTGACTCCATGGTTGTGTTGGAAGACCTCAACGGCGACGGCGATGCCAACGATACCGGTGAAGCGATCGTGGTTTTCGACGACACCAACCTATCGGGCTTCGACTTCGGAACGGTGCGTGGCATTGCGCTGGAGCCGGCCCTGGGCACTCAGCCCCCCACGCTGCTGGGAGTGACTCCGAACACGGGGTCCACTGCAGGTGGCACCGTGGTAAGCCTCACCGGCACGGGGTTCACGGCAGGCGACACAGTCACCTTCGACGGGCTCCCGGCGTTCGTCACCTTCAACTCACCGGGACAGCTGACCGCAACAACGCCCGCGCACGCAGCAGGAAGCGTTGACGTGGTCGTCGCGAATGCAAACGGGTCCAGCACTTTGACCGGAGGTTTCACCTACGCGGCGCCGCCAGTCCTTTCTAGTCTCGCACCGTCGTCGGGCTCGCCGCTCGGCGGCACGATCGTGACTCTGACGGGCAGCAACTTCACGCCAGGCGACAGCGTCACATTCGACGGCGCGGCTGCGGTGGTGACGTATGACAACTCCAACCAGCTAACCGTGACGACGCCAGCAGGGTCGCCTGGAGCCGTCGCTGTGACGGTTTCGAACGCGACCGGTACGAGCACACTGGGCGCCAGCTTCACGTATGAAGAACCGCCATTGCTTGCCAGTATTAGCCCTGCGACTGGGGCGACAGCGGGTGGAACGACCGTCACGCTCTCCGGTAGCGGCTTCACCGCTGCTGATGTGGTGACCTTCGACGGGCTCGCCGCTACGGTCGCCTTCAACTCACCGATGCAGCTGACCGTCACGACTCCACCGCATGCAGCCGGGGCGGTCGACGTTGTCGTCGCTAACGTGAATGGTACAAGCTCGCTCGCCGCGGCCTTCACGTACGAAGAGCCCTTCCCCAACTTCACGCGCGGCGACTGCAACGGCGACGGCAGCAACAACATCGCTGACCCGATCTTCTTGTTGGGATATCTGTTTCCAGGAACAGGTGGGGCCAATGTCGTTGAGTGTTTCGATGCCTGCGACGGCAACGACGACGAAGCCCTCAACATCGCCGACGCCGTGGCGATGCTCGGCGCACTCTTTGGGACACCCACCGTTCCGTTGAGCGCACCGAACGGCTGCGGGCCCGACCCGAGCGCTCCGAGCGACGATCCCGTACTCGATCTCGATTGCAGCTTCTACCCAAGCTGCCCGTAACAAGCGCAGAAGCGAGAGGGCGGATTGGGCGAAGGTCCATCCGCCCTCCTTTCTGCCCTCTTCCGTTTCTCAACTGGGGTGTCGCGCCGTCCCCGCGCTCGCACCAACACACACAGCCCTTGGTCAAGACCCCATAAAAGACTACCAGATAGTGTTTTACGCCGTCGGGCGCAGAGTCGCGCAACCTTTGTTTGGGAAGCCAAACAAATGCTTGCACATCCATCGTACTTGTAGTCCACTCCCACACCTGCATGGGGCTCCATGCGCAAATCACCTCCGGAAGGAACACGACAATGAAACTGAAAACGGCCGCTTTGGCTTCTGTGGCGCTGCTTAGCGTTCTCCACTTGGCTGCCGCGAGCGAGCTCCGGGTCGAGCCGACCACGACACTCGCCGAGGGTGTCGCGAGCTTCGGTGCCTGCGCCGACGGCGCATGGCTTTATGTCTACGGCGGCCATACGGGTCGGGCACACCAACACTCGCTCGACAACCTCTCCCACACGTTCCGCAGGCTAAGCCTGCTCGACGGCGTCTCGTGGCAGGAACTCCCCGCCGGACCCCCGATGCAGAGTGTCGCGCTTGTCGCTCACAAAGGCTCGGTCTACCGGGTCGGCGGCCTACTTGCGCGCAACCGTGCCGGAGAGGACGAAGACCTTTGGTCCTCCAACGAAGTCGCACGTTTCGACACCGTTCTCAAAAAGTGGATCCCGCTTCCCTCGCTACCCGAGCGACGTTCGTCGCACGACGCGTGCGTCCTTGGCGACAAGATCTATGTCTTCGCCGGCTGGACCTTGGGTGGGAAGCGCACGTGGCTCGACACGGCGTACACAATGGACCTCAATGACGTCGATGCGGGTTGGGAGCCACTGCCGACGGCGCCGTTCGAACGCCGTGCGGTCGACGTGACAGCTCACGACGGCAAGCTGTACGTGATTGGTGGCATTACATCCGACGGCGATCTCTCCTCAGACGTCGATGTCTTCGATCCCGCAAGCGGCGCCTGGAGCTTTGGACCGACGCTGCCTGGCAGGGGCTTCGGTGCTTCTGCAGCCGTGCAGAATGGGCGGCTGATCGCTTCTGGCATGGACGGCGTTCTGTTTCGTCTATCCACGGACGGCAAGAAGTGGGTTCAATCTGGTCGCTTGGCGATCCCTCGCTTCTTTCATCGCTACGTACCTCTTCCAGATGGCAGGCTCGCCTGTGTGTCAGGCGCAGCCCGCGGCGGGCACGTACGATGGATCGAGTATGTGCAGCCGCAGTCGCACGAAGGCCCATCACTAGCAACACTACTGATCCCATTTCCGGGACAGGCCCGCAACCGTCAGGCCGCCTACGTCGAGGACAACACGATCTACCTGTTCGGGGGCAACAACAGCCTCAGTCAGCACGACTTTGAACCCGAGAACTTCGTTCGCGCCGGCTACCGGGTCTCGCTTGCCAGCCTCGAGGCCCAGCCGGTCGCGGACTTTCCCATCGAACGACAGTCGCACGCTCTCGCTGCATACAAGCACGGGAAGAGCCGAGTCGCGTACGCAATCGGTGGTTTCGGACACGACGGCAAGGTCGCGCGGTCGCACGCGGACCTCTTTCGCTACGACCTGAAGTCAAACCAGTGGAACGCAGCTGCCATGCTGCCAGAGCCTCGTACTCAGTTCGGTTCGACCGTACACGACGACAAGCTGTGGGTCTTCGGCGGCCTCGACTATGAACCCGGCCGTGAGAGCGGGGTCTGGAAGTACCCGCTACCGGTGGTCTGCATGGAGCTTGGTGACAAGGTTCAACAAATCCCTACCGACCATGCCCTGCCGCGGCCACGACGTGCCTTCGGCGGCGCTCAGCTCGGAAACAACTTCTACCTGATCGGGGGCATGCGTGAGAACTTCACGATCGTCCCCGAATGCGATGTATTCAACTTCGACACCGGCCAGTGGAGCACCATCCCCGCTCCCGCGAGGCCGCGCCTATCGCCTCAAGTAGTTCCGTTTGAAGGGCGGCTCTACTTGATTGGGGGCTCTTCTCCGAAGGGCGACGAGGGCTTTGAGTCGAACCGCTCGATCGAGGTCTTCGACCCGCAGGCAAAGCAGTGGTCGCTACTCGTTGCCAAAGTGCCTTTCTCTGTGAGACATGCCAAAGCAGCAGCATTGAAGCATCGGATCGCGATCTACTCAACGCACCGAGAAGGACCCGCTGGCCTCCAAGTGTCGCTTTTGGATCCTGGACTCTCGCGCCTCGCCGGGCCAACGTCCCGTCCCAAAGCGACGCGTTCATCCCTGTAACGAAGATTATTTGCAAAGGAAGCTGATGATCGATCTCTGGAACATGGACTGCACCGTGCGAGACCTGATCCTTTGGAGTGCGTTCACGTGCGAAGAGCTAGAGCAGGTGGCTCAGTCCCTCAGTTGCACGCTCGCCTGCGGGTGTGGTTTGCCAACTACCGTTGGAACGATGATCGCTGCGCACCACGCGACCGCGACACCCAACCGATTCTCACTGAGACTGCAAGAACGACTCGATGACCGGGCAAGCGATGCCTTCCTCTGGTTGTTGAGCTCACCGCCGGAAGACGTCGCAGAAGTTGCACGCGGCGCCCTCGACGACATGCCATGCGAACTGCCGACTCTCCTGTGGGTCGTTGCGCGTGACGGCAGCCATGTGCTCGCCCGCGCGCGCCAGATTCTGCAGTGGCGACTCACTATGGAGGGGGCACGGCAGCTGGCCTTCGGCAAGGTAGAGCTCATCGCTGTCTAGCCCCACCCTACCAATCAAAGAACACCAACTTCATAGGACCTATTGGAAAGGACCTAACGTGCAGAGACTCTTTGTGTGTATTCTCATTCTTGCGGCGGCACAGCCCGCCTGGGCGCAGTTCCCAACCTTCTTTGATATTGCGAGCGGACCCGAAGTCGACGGCGGCGGCAGTGGCTCCGGCGTCGCGGTCGGTGACTTCGACAACGACGGAGACCTCGATCTCTACGTCTGCAACAGTGGGTCTCATCCACCGGGACCGAGTCTCGTGCCAAACGTGCTTCTCTTGAACAATGGCGGTACGTTCTCGTCTGTGACGACGGGCCCCACCGCAGATACATCTGCAAGCCAGGCCGCAGCGTGCGCTGACTACGACAATGACGGTCTGCTCGACATCTACCTCTGCAACGAGGACGCGGCGAACCGGCTGTATCGCAATACAGGAGCGGGCGTTTTTGCCGACGCGGCTGCGGGCGCAGCTGCCGACACCGGCGCCAGCGTATCCTTGTCCTGGGCTGACTACGACAACGACGGCTTCGTCGATTTGTACATCGTCAACTCGTTCGACCCGCTCTCAATGACCGGCGTCGCCAATCGTTTGTTGCAGAACAACGGCGGTACCGGCTTCACGGACGTCTCGACACCGGATCTCGCCAACGCGAATGTCGGTACCTCGGCGGTCTGGGGCGACTATGACAACGATGGCGATCAAGACCTGTACCTAACGAACGACAACGGCGAGCCAAACATTCTGTTCCGCAACGATGCGGGAGCCCTCGTCGCGGTGCCTGCCGCGGCGATCGCTGAAACTGGTCTTTCGAGCTACGGTGCTACGTGGATCGACTTTGACAACGACGGCAATCTTGACCTCTACGTCGCGAATTTCCTCGGTCCCGCCAAGCTGTTCAAAGGTGACGGTGCGGGCGGCTTCACTGATGTGGCTGCTGGCACGCCGCTCGCCAACCCGTCGGCATCTCCACCGTTCGCGGGAGCCGGCTTCATTGGCTTGTGGGCCGACTACGACAACGACGCCGATCTCGACCTCTACATCGTCAATCACTTCACACCCAACGTAGTCGTGCGTAACGACGGCGCCGGCGTGTGGACCGACGTCACAGGACCAATTCTGGCGGGCTTTGGAGACGTTCATACAGGTGGAGCTTGGGCAGACTTCAACGCAGACGGCGATGTTGACCTCTATCTGCCGAACGCCGTCGGCCCCAACCGCCTCTACAGCAACGAAGAAGCCGTTTCAGTCATGGGCGGCAACGGCAATCACTGGCTCCACGTCGAGCTCGAAGGCACGGTCTCCAACCGCTCCGCCATCGGTGCGCGCGTGGAAGTCACGACGGGTGCCGTAACACAGACTCGCTTCGTCAAATCCGGCGCGTCGTACCTCGGCAGCGACTCGTTGGCCGTCGAGTTCGGTCTCGGTACAGCACTGACGGCCGACGTCGTGATCACATGGCCATCCGGGATTGTTCAATCGCTGCCTGGTGTCGCTGCGGACCAGCTGATCGACGTTCTCGAGACGGTCAGTCCGCAGTTTATCCGCGGTGACTGCAACGACGACGGTGGAGTTGACATCGCCGATGCTGTCTTGCTGTTGAACTTCCTGTTTCCAGTGGGCACGCCTCCACTGTTGAGCTGCGAGAAGGCCTGTGACGGTAACGACGACGGAACTACGAATATCGCGGATGCCGTCGCTATTCTGAACTCTCTCTTCGGTTCGCCCACTGTGGCTCTGCCGGTGCCAAACGCCGCCTCCGGCTGCGGGGTCGATCCCACGAACGACACACTCGCGTGCGGGGCTACCGTGGCCTGCCCGTAAGGGAGATTCTGTTTGGGTCTAGGCAGGCAAGCCCTCGCAGGCTTGCCTGCCTCTTTTGTGCGATGAGAAATGACCACGACCAAGCGACGTCGGCGTTGGCCCCGCATCTTAAAATGGCTCCGCCGCATTCACCTCTACCTCGGGATCGCTCTCTCGCCGTGGGTCCTCCTCTACGGCGTCA
>JBCCHQ010000092.1:0-24433 GCA_039028735.1 Planctomycetota bacterium
CGAGATCGACGGCACGTTCATCGACGCGGGTTTCAGCTATGGCAAGAGCTACAGTACGGCAATGGCGCTCCTTTCCCTGCGCCTAGTGTCACGCTAGGCATCCGCGAGAAGGCATGACCAAGAACGTATCCTTCATCATCGTTGGTTCGCTGATCTTCGCTCTTGGCGGTTGCGATCCCAAGCCAGCGGCAAGGCCTCGCGCGCAGCCAGTCGCCCCGACAGCGGTACCGGCGGCCATCGCTCACCTCGTGGTTCAGGTCGACGCACAGAAGCTACAAGGTGTCGCGTCTGCGTGGCGGTGGCTACTCCCTACCGATACGCCGATTCTCGCAACCAAATGCGGTGATCTCTTCCTGCAGCGTGACAACGGCTGGATCATGTTTCTGAACGTCGGGCTGGGTGAATCTGAGATCGTCGCCAACAGCCACAAGAGCTTTGTCGCGAAACTCAACGACCAAGATTTCGTTGGCTTTCGTTTCCTGCCACTGCTCGTCGAGGACCTAGAAGCGAGTGGCCTCAAAGCGGGGCCAGGGCAGTGCTATAGCTTCAAGCGACCGCCGATCCTGGGCGGCGTCTACGAAATCTCGAACTTCGAGGTCACCGATATCGACGTGCACTTCTCTTTGCTGGGACAGATTCACGAGCAGGTGAAAGACTTGCCAGACGGGGCCAGTGTTGGCGAAATCAAGATCAAGTAGGTAGCGAGTCTAGGCGGCGCACAACGCGTTGTTGAGCAGGCGCTCGCAATCGTGCACAATCCCCCGCCGGCCCGCGCCCCCTCTGGCGCCGGCACCGACCGAATGGAGGCGCCATGCGTTCGCAAACGAGCTGGCTCTTCGAACGGCTGCATGCGTTCAAGACCTGCTGCACGATCCTCGCCTGCGCGTGCTTGCTCACAAGCGGGTGCAACAAGAGCTCGGGCGGTGGCGTCCACCTGTTCGAGCTTGGCACGATCCCCGGCAGCACCGGCCTCTGGGTCGCTGGCAGCATCGATGGCTACGACTATCGCGCCTACATTCCCAGTTCCTACGACGGCACTGAAGAAGTGCCTCTCTTGGTCGCGATGCACGGCACCGGCGGGGCTCCCGGCAACATGATCGCAACCTGGGGTGGCATCGCTGACGAAGCGAACTTCATCGTGTTGGCACCATCCTACTTCGACAACTCGACCTACTTCACTCTGGCCGGCGACCAGGCGATCTTCGAGATGATCGCAGAGATTGGTGACTTCTACCAAATCGACTCGAACCGCATTCACACGAACGGCATCTCGACCGGTGGCACATGGAGCTTCTTGTTCGCGCTGTCCTATGCCGACTCGATTGCCAGCGCGTCGGTATTTGCCGGTGGCTACACCGGCGCGAATAGCTTTGTCGTCGCTGCTGCACAGCGCCCTGTCCCATTCTACATCACCCATGGCACGGCGGATCCAGTGCTCAGCGTCGAGAATGCGCGCAGCGCCGTCAGCGCGCTACAATTCTACGGCCACGCCGTCACGTACGACGAACATGCTGGCGGTCATGGAGTGCCTACGGGAGCTGCGAGCGCAGCTTGGGCCGCTGTCGGAGACAGCGTATTGCCCTAGGAGCGAGCTCATTGCGACGCGCGCTCTTTGGTGATCCCGATGTTTGCGCCTCGGTTGACGAGCTCCCGGCACAAAACAGCGAGATTGCGGCAATCGTCGATTCCGCGGTGGTGATGCCCACTCAACTCGAGTTGCAGGACACGCAGCATGCCGCTCATACCGAGTGGCTTCTGGCGCCCCGTCACCGCGCAGAACGAACGCTTGAGGTTGTGCCATCGCTGGTAGATTGGCGCGACGCTAGCAATCGGCGGTTGTGCAGCGCGGCACTGGGCTGGCAACATCGTACCGAGATCCCAATCACCACACGTCGCGATGACTGCGTTTCGTTCACTCAGTCCGTGCATCGCGAGCCAGGCTTGGTGTTGGGCGAAGACGTCAGCAAACATCGCGGCAGCATCCACGTCCTGCTGCTGGATCGCGGTCAGGGAGCGACAAAATTCGGTGAGCTGCGGATGATGAATCGGCCGCACGAAGCGCTCGAACTCGTCGACAACCTGTAACGTCTGCAGCGACAATAGCACTGACGGAAACTCGATGATCTCCTGCGGCTGCAACCGCGGCCCGGCGTCGCAAGTCGCCTCAAAGTCGAGCACCACAACATGCGAGAAACACGTCATCGTGACCTTCCAGCCTATTCATCCTGCGCCGAGCGCTGGCGTTGTCGGAAGCGCTTCTCGCGAGACGCCGGATCTTGGTGGTAGAAGTCATCGAACAGTTCGTACAACTGCGGCCGTTTCTTCTGCAGCTGCATGGGCTTGTTGAAGAAGTATTCGGTCGCGACGGCAAAGAACTCAGCGACGTTGGTCGCGCCGTACTTGTCCAAGAACGCCCCCTTGCGCTTCTCGGTCCGATCGACGAGGTCTTCGTAGACCCGAGTACACACTTCGATCCAGCGACGCAAATGTACTCGATCGCCCAGCTGTGGCGTGCCATCGATCACTCCGTCGAGCATGTCGAGCTTGTGCGCGAATTCGTGATAGGCGACGTTCTGCCCGCGTTCTGGATGTGCTGCTCCGCGCAGCACCGCGTCCCAAACCAGAATTACTGGTCCCCGCAACATCGCTTGCCCCAGCACCGGAACTCGACCGTCGCTTCGGAAACCTGGCCCCGCGCCGTTGCTGGGAGCCGCGATCGTCGAAGGGTAGACCAGTATGCTCCGAACGTTGCGATAGTAGTCATGCTCTTCGAGCCGCAGCAGCAGCAGACACGCGAGGCCGGCAACGGTCACGCGAATATCGTCAGTGATTTCGAGACCGCCGCACCCCTCCCACTCCTTCTCGGCGACAAAAACCTGGATTAGGAACTGCAGCTCGGCACGCTCTGCATCATCGAGATAGTGCCAATGTGCGACGCGCTGTTCGAGGATCGCCAACCAAGCTGGTGGGAACGGCACTGCGCGCAACTTGCGGCGCCGGCGCCGACGCAACCAACCGAAGATCATGCAGTTTCCTCCGCCCCATAGGACTCGTTCGGATGTCTCCGCTAGCCCTTCGGGACCAGCTTGATCTGAAACAACTTCGGCCACCATTTGCCGGTGACGAACAGCCTGTCGTTATTCTTGTCGTAAGCGATCCCATTCAAGACTTCGCCACTAGTGATCCCGCCCTTACTCTTGAGCGCGGTCAGATCGATCCAGCCACGCACTCGACCTGACTCCGGATCAATGCGTGCGATCACATCGCGGCGCCAAACGTTGGCGAGGATCTCCCCACCGACATACTCGAGCTCGTTCAATGCGTGGAGCGGAGTGTCCCGACCAGTTACTGGGTCGCGGTACATGACGATGACTGATCCAGTCGACTGCAACGTTTTTGGATCCAGAAATATCAGACGTGACGTACCATTGCTCATGTAGAGACGCTTGTTGTCGTTCGTCAGCCCCCACCCCTCGCCGGAGTAGCGAAAACGCTGCACCTCTTTGAAGGTCTTGGCGTCATACACGAAGCCGGTGCCGGACCGCCAAGTGAGATGGTAGATCCGATCACCGAACAGCGTCATCCCCTCACCGAACAGATCGTTGTCGAGGCGATGCTCCTGCACCACTTTCCCGGTCTCCAGCACTACCTTGCGCAAGCGCGAATGCCCGTGCTGCCCTGTCGTTTCGTAGAGGAATCCATCGTGAAAAATCAGACCCTGCGTGAAGGCCTGCGGATCGTGCGGGAAGGTCTTGACGATCTCGAAGCCACAATCGCCAGTGGGCAGCGCAGCCGATCCCGTCGGCCAACGTGTTAGCACGACTAAGAGCGGTGCCAGCACCACGACGGCGACGATCACTAGGACGACACGGCGCGACTTGGCCTTGGCGACCGCACCTTGCGCTTTCCCTGCACGGTTCAACGAAAACTCCTGCGTCGATGCACCAAAGCTAAGGCCGCTCCGGCAAACCACAAAACCTTCTACAACAGCACGTTACGGCCTGGCGAGCACCGCAGCTGCAGGCTGGATGATACTCTCAAGATAGGAGTAGAGGGGAAAAATACATCCGGAGTCCAGGCATGTTTCGACTGCCGTATCTACTCCTCGTATCTGTATCTGTCCTGCTCCTTTGTGGTGGCTGCTCGGAGCGGGAGGCTTCCGCTGCTTCCGCAACTCGAGCTACCTCACCCGATTCCGCCGCCTCGGCAGCTTCCGCTACCGCCGTCCCACTGCCGCCCCGCCCGGTACCGAAGATCCTCATCTGCGGGCCCGCGCTCGCGGAGCCGGCGGCGTCCTACACTGTCGCAGACTTCGAGGCAATCGGCGAAACGAAGCTCGCCGTGTTCGATCCGTACTGGAGCGTCACCCGCGACTATTCCGGCCCACTGCTACGCGATGTCGTCAAGAAGTTCGCACCCAACGCCAAGCACGTCGAGATGACGGCAATCGATGACTATCGGGCAACGTTCACGGCGCAAGAGTGGCAAACACTCGACATCATGGTTGCCACACGCGACCAAGGCTCCGCGATGTCTGTAGCGGAGAAGGGCCCGATTCGTGTCGTGATTCATCACGACGACCCAGCCGCCATCAAACCGCTACGTCCCAAGTGGATCTGGCAGATCATCGAGATCCGATTCGACTAGCTCGAGGAACCCTTGGACAACGCGACGCAAAGAACGAAACACCGCTTTCTCTGGCTCCTGGCGCCGATCACTGTCGCCATCGGAGTCGCGGCAGTCGCATTTCATCTCCACCGATCGACCGCAGACACGTTCGCGAAGCAGACCCGTGCATTCGAGCAGCAGACATTCATGCTCGAAGCGGGAGGCACCTTCAGCCGCGGCTACTCGACGTTCATGGCCGGTGTCGCACGCCGAGACCCCACGACAATGACACGAGCCTCATACCAGCTCGATTCGGCACTGAGCCATCTCAGAGACGGCATTCGACACAACGAACTGCATGCCGTGATCGCTGACAACAGCAATGCGACACAGCTGTCGCGCGAGATCGAGCTGCTCTACGCAGACCTGCTGCACTTATTGCCACTCGTAGAGCAACGTCAAGACATCGACCCCGAGCGCATGGCAGCACTCGAGGTACGCAGCCGCGACATCTACCGCGACTGTCGAGCCATCGCCGTCGAGTACGAAGTCATCATTTTGACGTTGAACGCAGAACTCGAGCGACGCGGCAGCAACGCGTCGCTGTTTCTCACCGTGCTCACGATCGTACTGACAGCTCTCACAGCAACACTCGCCACCTACGTGCGCCTGCAGAGGCGGACCCAACGCTTCCTGGCAGTCGCGCGCCACGACGCAGAGCACGCCAACCAGGCGAAGAGCGAATTCCTGGCGAACATGAGTCATGAGATTCGCACGCCGATGACAGCGATCCTCGGTTTCGCCGAGAATCTCTCTGACGTAGGGATCTCCGTCAGCGAACGCGAGCGCTGCGTCCAGACGATTCAACGAAACGGCGACTATCTGCTGAAGATCATCAACGACATCCTCGACCTGTCGAAGATTGAAGCTGGAAAGATGACGGTCGAAAGTCACCCCAGCGCTCTTTGCGAAGTCCTCAACGACGTGGTCGAACTCGTCCAGGTGCGGGCGGAGGCGAAGGGCTTGAAGTTCGAGGTAATCTTCGAGGGCGCGGTGCCCGAGACAATCGCGACCGATAGCACGCGGCTCCGACAGATCCTCGTCAACCTGGTGGCAAACGCCGTCAAGTTCACCGAGCTGGGCAAGATCACGCTAACGTTCCGTCTACAACAAGCAAAGAACGGATCGTTCCTCGAATTCGACGTGACTGACACCGGCATAGGCATGACCAGCCAACAGGTCGGTCGCCTCTTTCGTCCATTCACGCAAGCCGACAACTCGATGACGCGCCGCTACGGCGGCACTGGCCTGGGACTGACGATCAGCAAACGCTTCGCGAAGCTCCTTGGCGGCGATCTGGGTGTCGTCAAAGCCGCGCCCGGTGCTGGAACGACATTTCGAGCTCGCATCTCGATCGGATCAACCGCAGGCGCTCGGCTCTTGGCAAAGCCCAAGCTCGCTCGCAAACAAGCTCCGCCAAAGAAGAAGTGCGGTAGCCCGACTGCGCTGTACGGCCGCCACATCCTGCTTGCAGAAGATGGGCCCGACAACCAAGTACTGATCACCCATGTCCTGAAGCAAGTGGGTGCGCAAGTCACCGTGGTCGCAGACGGGCAACAGGCAGTCGATGCCGTAGTCTCAGCCAAACGGCCTTTCGACGTCGTGCTGATGGACATGCAGATGCCGATACTCGACGGGTATGAGGCGACGCAGCTCTTGCGCCAGCACGACTACAAACGGCCGATTATCGCCCTCACTGCCCACGCGATGGCTGGGGACCGCCAGAAATGCCTGCGCGCCGGGTGTGACGGCTATGCGACCAAGCCGATTGAACGCGCGAAACTCGTCGAGCTAATCCTGCTGCACCTCGACCAGCTCACCATCGCGTAGCCCCGATCGGGGCGCATAAGCTTCTACCAACGCGTCGGCTTGTAGTCCTTCAGAAACTGTCCCCATACATGCTTCCCGGTCAGGAAGCCGTCGAAGATCGGGGCACAGATACGCGCAGCAGCATCGACATGGTCCAGCGGCGGATGAAAGCCGTGCTCTTCCTGCTTCAACCGCGTGATATGGATCGGGTCCTCGTCAGTGATCCAGCCCGTATCGACACTGTTCATGTGGATGCCATCGCGTTCGTAGTCGGGTGCTGACGTGCGCGTCATCATGTTCAGAGATGCTTTGGCCATGTTGGTGTGCGGGTGCTTGTCGGTCTTGAACGCACGATAGAACTGCCCCTCCATCGCCGACACATTGACGATGTGTTTATCACGACCGGGCTGCCGCAACATCAGCTCTTTCAGGCGTGCGTTGAACACGAACGGTGCGACGGCATTGACGAGGTGGACCTCCAACAGTTCAACGGTTGGCACATCTGCAAGCGGCAAGCGCCAACTGTTGATGTCGCGTAGATCGACCTGCTGCAGGTCCGCATCCAGTCGTCCCTCCGGGAACAGATGCTCACCAACGTCGACGTCGCCGGCCACGAGCGGCACCTGCGACAAGGAAGCTGCCATGTCCAGCCCTGGTAGCTCTGGCCGCTCCGTCGGACTCTGCAAGGCCGCTGGGCCGCTTTCGGGCGCGTCGTGCGGAAGTTCCGGGGCAGCTGTCGCTGCGATCGAACCGGCCTGTTGCCGCAGCGTCTCGTAGGCCGAGACCAACTTGCGTGTGCCGGTCGCGAGCTCATCGTAGGGCTGCTCCTCGGCGGCCATCAGGTGGGCATAGAAGCCCGGCGGGCGCCGCACCGTTTGGCAGGCGTTGTTCAAGATGAAGTCCAAGCGGTCATATGCGTGCTGAATGTGCTGAAGCAAGGCCTCCACACTGGGAGTGTGGCGCAGGTCGAGGCCGTAGATGTCGAGCCGCTGTTGCCAGCTCTCGAAGTCCTTCTCGGCCGCATAGCGCATGGCTGCGTCGCGCGGGAATCGCGTCGTCACGATGACATGGGCACCGGCGCGCAGCAGCTTGATTCCAGCCTGGTAGCCGATCTTCACGCGACCGCCAGTAAGTAACGCGACCCTGCCGGAAAGATCTGCCGTCTGGTGCCTCTTGATGAGATTGAAGTCTGCACATTCCGGACACAGCGCGTCGTAGAACGAATGCACCTCTCGGTACTCGGCTTTGCAGATGTAGCAGGTGCGCGCTTCGAGAAGCTGAGCCTTCTCGGTGGCAACCTCCTCCGCGGCCGCTGTTTCCAACGCACGCTGGCCATCGCGAGGGTCCTCGTTTGGATCCGGGGTTGGGTACACCAACTCGATCCGCTGCGTTCGCATCCGCGTCTGATCCAACAGCGCGCGGTCATGCTCTCGTCGAATCTCGCGCCGCTGCTTGCGACGTTCCTTCTTGAAAGCGTTACGCTCCTCCCGGCTCGGCGTCGCCAGCCGGCCGCAAGTCGCCATCAGCTGATTGCGCAGCTCGTCGGGTAGCCGCGCGAGCAGCGCTCGGTCATCGACGAAACACTGCAACTGCTGCAGCACCTGCTGGACATCCGGGAGTGAGCCGGGCGCCACCGCTGGGTCGCTATTGCGAGGTGCTTCGTCGTCAGCACGAGGATCTGAGGGGGACAAGGGGCTCCTACCCGCCGTAGTACTTGCGAATGTTCGGCACGAGATAGTCGCGAAACGCACTCTCGGCGCCGAACTCTGGGGCCCAGCCCCAATCGCGCCGGGCAGCGCTATCGTCTACCTCCTCGGGCCAGGTAGCAACGATCCCAGTCCGTGCTGGGTCTACGTGGAAACCGATCTCAGCCGTGGGAAAGTGTTCGAGAACCAACTGCCGTACCTCGTTGGCACTCAACGTGAATGACGTCACATTGTAACTGCGCTGGCTCAGTTTCTCGTGGTCCGCATCGCCGAGTGCCAGAATGGCCCGGATTGCATCGGCCATCACCATGAATGGCAATCGCTCTTCCGGCGGCACGAAGCAGTGATACGGATCCCCTTTTGCGGCGGCGTGCATCATCTCCGGTGCATAGTCCGTCGTGCCCCCCGACGGCAGCGTGAACGCGCTGATCAACCCGGGAAAGCGCAGCGCCCGGAAGTCGACTCCGCTCGTTGTTTGCTCATGAGCAAGCTGTTGATAGTGCAGCGAGTAGTAGCGCCCGAGCTGCTCGCAGTAGAGCTTGTTGCAGCCGTACATCGTCGTTGGTTGTGTATATTGATGTTCTTGCAGTCGGGAACCCGGCTTCATCCCCGGGGGCAGTCCGTAGACGGCGATCGAGCTGGGAAAGATGAAGCGCACCGTGTTCCCATGCCAGCGCGCCTGCTCGTTGGCGAGCTGCAACAGATTCAGCGTGCCGTTGACATTGACGTTGTGGGCGGCAGCCGGCGTGTACTCAGCCCGTGTACTGAGTAGCGCAGCCAGGTGATAGATCGCATGGATCTCGAACTCGCTGACCAGCCGCTCGAGGAGAGCCTGATCCAGGATGTCGCCAACGATCGCGGCCCGGCAGCGTTTGACGAGGTGCTCGTCGAGCGGCCGCAGGTCCAGTGCGACGATATCGATGTTGGGCTTCTCTGCCAGGCGATGGATCAGCTCGTTGCCAAGCTCACCGTTGGCGCCTGTAATCAGGACTACGGGGTTGCGCATCGTTGCCTCCGGGCACGGTCATCTTGGGGGCACAGTCATCTCTCGGCACAGCCATTCCAGCATTCTGGGCCGTCACCGATTCAGCGCAGATGGTGGCGCCGCAGGGGCGGAAATCAACCCCGGCGACCTCGACTCGCGGTTCTTTCTGCTTGTGGTACCATGCGCGGCACCGCCAGCCCCAGAAGGAGAGAAAGTCGTTTGAACCCTCAGGTGACCCAATCGCGTGGCCGCAGCGGGTCCTTGCCCCAGATCCCGACGATCCCAGCGCAGGTCGTAGCATTGGCGCTGCTGCTCGCCGGCTTCACGGGCTGCGACTCCGCACCACCGGCGCCGGCCACGATCGCGGCGAACCGGGTCGTCGCTCCGGTTCTGCGCAAGTTCATTGACCAGACCGTGTCGGCAGTAGCCGCCGCTCCGGACAACGCACGGCTCCACGGACGGTTGGGAATGGTCTATGAGGCCAACGGCCTATATGAAGCTGCGGCGCAATCGTACCGCAACGCAGCTTCGCTCGAAGGAGACAACCCGAGCTGGCCTCTGCACGAAGCGATTTGCTACATCCAAAATGGCGCGATCGAGCGCGCGGACACGATTCTGTCGCGGCTCGTGAACGACGACTCGACGTTCGGTCCTGCCTGGTTCTGGTTGGGGTCTCTGCGCGTCGGGCGCGGCGATCTCGATGGCGCCATGACGGCCTTCCGGAACGCCCAGCGCGTGGCCGCCAACTCCCCTGCCGTCATCGTTGCCATTGCGCACTGCCACGTCGGCAAACGGCAGCACCAACAGGCGGTCGACCTGCTGGCCCCGATCATCGAGCAGCTGTCGGGCTATCGACCCGCACACTATGTGCTGGGGCTCGCGTACAAAGGCTTGGGCCTCCGTCAGAAGTCTATGCGCCACCTCCGGCGAGGGGTCGACGCGCCTCCATTTGCCCTCGACGATGCGGTGGCGATCGAACTACGCCGCTACAAAACGAGCGTGTCGTCGGTCATGGAGAACGCTATCGGGCTAATGCAGCAAGGAGCTCCTGAGCAAGCAGTGACGCTGCTCGAACGAGCACTGACGCAGCTGCCTGGAGAAGTCAGCCTGCTCAACAACCTGGCTTCGGCGTACCAGCGCACGGGCAACTACCCGAAGGCGCTGCAGATTCTCGCGCAGGCCGAGCAGCTCGAGCCCTTGAACTTCCGAACTCAGATCAATCGGTCCGTCGTACTGCAGCGTCAGAAGGACCTGCCAGGAGCCCTGGCAGCCGCGGAAGCCGCCTGCAGCTACGCACCGCAAGTCGCCGAAGGGCACGTTGAGAAGGCTCGCGTCTTGCTACAAATGAGGAATGTCGACGCGGCGTTTCTGCCGCTCCAGACCGCTGTCGACCTGGCTCCGGACCACCCGTGGGCCAACCAGCAGCTGGGCGGCTACCACAGCCGAGCGCAGCGGTGGGCAGAGGCGAACCAGGCCTACCGACGCGCTCTCCCGAATGCTGGCAACCGCCAGGCCGTGATCGTCGGGCTCGCTCGTTCCTACGCACACTTGGGCGACTTGCCTCGCGCTCGCAACTACCTCGAACGCGTCCGCAAGAATTGGCCCAAGGACCAGAACATTGGCCCGATCGACCAGTTGATCCGCAGCAAGGAATAGGCTGCACACAAGAGACTCGGAGAGAACAAGCAACATGAAGTCGTCGCAGCAGTTTACACCTGCCAGGAAGCGCAGCGCTGGTGGTGCCCCCTGGATCTTGCTCGCTGTCGTCGTGCTCGCCATCGTTGGGCTGGCCGGATACTACTTGTTGATGCCGGTGCCGGGAACTCAAACCGACGACTCCACAGTCGACGAGAGCGGCCCTGCTTGGTTCGCCGAAGGTGCTGCCGCAGCAGGAATCGACTTCGTTCATGCTTCCGGCTTCGACGGCAAGACCTACCTCTTCCCGGAGATCTTCTGCGCGGGCGTCGGCGTCTTCGACTATGACAACGACGGCCTCCTCGATATCTACCTCGTGCAAAGCGCCCAGCTAGAAGGCGGGCAGTTGAACCAGCCAGGTCAGAGTAACCGCCTCTACCGCAACCTCGGAGCCCGCAAGTTCCAAGACGTCACCGAACAAGCCGGCGTCGGGGACGCGGGCTACGGGATCGGGTGCGCGTGTGGCGACTACGACAACGACGGGGACGTCGACCTCTACGTCACGAACGTCGGCGCGGACGTACTGTATCGCAACGACGGCAACGGTCAGTTCACCGACGTTTCGCGCACCGCCGGCATCTCACAGAGTGCACGAGTCTCAGCTTCCGCTGCCTTTGGCGACTACGACAACGATGGCGATCTCGACCTCTACGTAGTGCACTACGTAGACTGGTCGAAGTCGGTCGAGCTGCCGTGTTACAACTCCCAGGGGACGCTCGACTACTGCCAGCCTCTGAACTACCGATTGCCGGGCAAAGACGTCCTCTATCGCAACGACGGCAACGGCCAGTTCACCGACGTCAGCAAAGAAGTCGGAATCCACAGCGTCTTCGGCAACGGTTTCGGCATCGCGGCCGGAGACCTCAACGACGACGGGCGGCTCGACTACTTCGTCGCCAACGACAGCGATCCCAATCAGCTGTGGCTGCAGAACGACCAAGGCAAATTCGCAGAGTCGTCGCTTTGGCACGGTGTCGCCGTCAACCAGATGGGCGATGCAGAGGCCGGCATGGGCGCTGCCGCAATCGACATCGATCACGACGGCGACCTGGATCTGTACTTGACGCACTTGATCACAGAAACGAATACGCTGTACCTCAACGCAGGGGGCGGCGACTTCGAAGATCGGACGGATCAGCTGGGTTTCGGCGCGACCAGCTTCAGCTACACAGGTTGGGGGCTAGGCTTCGGGGACTTCGACAATGACACCCATCTCGATGCCTACATCGCCAACGGGGGCGTCATGATCCCAGACAACGCGCCGCAACCCGACCCATACGTGCAACACAACGTGCTGTTGACGTCAGACAACAGTAACAAGTTTCGCGCAGTGTCTCCGAAGGGAGGCACTCGACCGCCACTGCTACATACCAGCCGCGGCGCAGCGTTCGGCGACCTCGACAACGACGGTGGCATCGACGTCGTCGTCAACAACAAGGATGCAAGTCCCTACTTGCTGTGGAACGTACGTGGGAGCGAGCGCCAGTGGATCCGCTTCCGTGTCCTCGAACAAGGGCGCGACGCGCACTACGCACGGGTCAAGATCGAGGGCGGCTTCGGCACCCGCCGGCGGATGGTCGACCGCAGCTACAGCTACGCGTCGAGTAGCGAAGCGACGCTGCACTTCGGTCTCGGCACCGAGACGGCCGTCAGCGTTGCCGAAGTCCGCTGGCTCGATGGCTCCACCGAGTCCTTCGGTCCCTTTTCCGCTGGGCAGACGCACGTCCTGGAGCGCGGCAAAGGGCGATAAAGTCGGAACTTCCCGCACTGCACGCTCGTACCAACGGCTACTGCTGAAGACTTGGCGCCAAGTGCCGATATCATGTACAGTCGGCGGTCTTGTTTGTGTCTGTAGAACTCACGAGATGCGCTCGCGTCCCGACGCTGCTGCGCCCGTTGACTCCAATACGATGCGCAGTTTCACCACCGCGCCAATCCTCGAACGAAAGGCCGCGCTATGCTCGGCACTCGCTACCCTGGCCTCCTGGCCTGCTTGCTGGCCTCACTGACGATCACCCTGCCGGCACTCGCCGATGAAGATGACACCCATGGGCCGGGTAGTGGCCATCGGATCCGCGTTATCGAATTGCGCGGTGCCTACTCTGACCACCCCGTGGATGCAGGGTTTGACCCTACGTCCCTCCTGCTCGGCGGGCCGCAGCAACAGCGATCGTTCTACCGGTTGTGCAACAAGATCGATGAGATTGCCGCAACCGAGGACTTCGACGGGATCTTCCTGGATCTCTCCAGCCCGTTCTCGATGAACCTCGCCCAGGTCTCGGAGCTGCGCCGTCACATCGATGGCCTGCAGGACGTGGGGATCGACGCGTACGCATGGCTCGAGGGGGGGAGCACGCTGTCCTATGCGATCGCTGCCAGCTGCGACACGATCTTGATGGCAGACTTCTCGATGCTCGATCTACCGTCGCTCGCCATGAGCACGCTGCACTTCAAGGACGCGATGGACCTGTTCGGCGTCCGCGCCAGCGTGGCCCGTGCCGGCGACTTCAAGGGAGCGGTCGAACCCTACACCCGATCGCGGATCAGCGAGCCTCTCGCCAATCACTACAAGATGATGCTCACGACGATGAATGACCACCTGGTCGAGGGAATCGCGAGCGGGCGCCTGCTGGATCCGTCCGATATCCGCGACGCCCAGGCCGAGCGGATGCTGACGGCGACTGCCGCCAAAGAGGCGGGACTCGTCGATCACTTGACACCATTTGGCAGTGAACGCCGCGCTGTCGAAGAGCTCCTCGACAAGAAGGTCCACTGGACCGAGCCGCGTAAGGCAAAGCGCAAGCAGACCAACTTCTTCGAGATGATGAGTCAGATCTTCGCCGGCCCCGGACAACAGAAGACGAAGAAGCCCACGGTTGCGGTGCTGCATCTGGCCGGAGCGATTGTCGATGGCGAGAAGCCTGCTGGGGGCAGTGTCGTCAGTGGCCCGACCGTGACCGAGATCGAGCACCTGCGCAAGGACGACAACATCAAGGGCGTCGTGCTGCGTGTGAATTCTCCAGGTGGCTCTGCGACAGCGAGCGAGGCCATTCGCAACGCGCTCGAGCGACTGGTCAAAGACAAGCCTGTCGTCGTCTCGATGGGCAACATGGCCGCATCGGGCGGCTACTGGGTAAGCTGTCTCGGCCGCCCCATCTTCGCGGAACCGACCACGATCACCGGCTCGATCGGTGTGTTTTCGATGAAGCTGAACTTTGGGACGCTCCTCGACCGTGTCGGCATCAAGGTCAACAACATCTGCCTCGACGAGAGTGCGTCCGCAATGGGAATCGATCGCGCTTGGACTGATCGTGAGATCGCCAAGATCGAAGAGGGCATCGCCGAGACCTACACGCGATTCTTGCGGCTCGTCGCTTCGTCGCGACAGCTGCCTCTCGATCGCGTGACGCCACTGGCAGGCGGTCGCGTCTGGTCCGGTTCTCAGGCCTGGGCCTTCGGATTGGTCGATCGGCTGGGCGGCTTGGACACCGCCCTCGCAGCCGTCGCTGAAGAAGCGAAGCTAGAGAAGGGCTACCCGGTCTTGCATTATCCGCGGAAACGCCCGCTAGGCGACATGTTGGGAATCCTGGGAGGTGGCGATGATGATGTCGTTTCGACACCGCTGGGTGGCGTCGCGCTGCGGCTGCTGCAGGAAGCCGGTTTCGACCTGCGCCCGTACGTCGACCTTCTGCAGCGGTCGCTTCGTGACCCACGCCCGCGCATGTGGCTATTGAGTCCCGAACAGATCAACGTGCGCTAGCGGCCGCGCAGCCATTGCGCCGCTTGCCGCGCGTAGTAGGTCAGGATCACACTCGCGCCAGCCCGCCGGATGCCGAGCAGGCTCTCAAGCACTACGCGCGGTTCATCGAGCCAACCGTTGTGGGCAGCGGCCTTCAAAGCCGCATACTCGCCACTTACTTGATAGGCGGCGATCGGTAGGGTCGTTTCGTCCGCAAGCACCCGGATCACGTCGAGATAGGGTCCCGCCGGCTTGACCATCAAAAGGTCGGCACCTTCGTCTTCGTCGAGCTCCGCTTCGCGAATGGCTTCGCGGACATTCGCCGGATCCATCTGGTACGTCTTCTTGTCACCGAAGCGAGGTGCCGAGTCGAGGGCGTCCCGAAACGGCCCGTAGAACGCAGACGCGTACTTCGCCGTGTAGGCCAGGATCGACACTTCGTTGTGACCCGCGTCGTCCAGGGCGTCCCGGATCGCACCCACGCGCCCATCCATCATGTCACTCGGCGCAATGATGTCAGCGCCTGCATCGGCCTGGCAAACAGCTTGTTGGCAGAGAACCTCGACAGTTTCATCGTTGAGGATGCGACCGTCGTCCGCTACCAGACCATCGTGGCCGTCGCTGGAGTAGGGATCCAGCGCAACGTCCGTGACGACGACCAAGTCCGGAAACTCGATCTTCAGGCGTTCAATTGCGACCGGCACGAGTCCCGCGGGGTTGAAGCACTCTTCGGCTCCCGGTGACTTCACGTCGTCGGCAAGAGCCGGGAACAGGACGATCGCACCGATTCCGTCGGCCAACGCCCCTTCCGCCTCGCGCAGTAGCTCGTCGATCCCCAGGCGGGCGCAACCGGGCAAAGAAGCGATTTCTTGCCGCCCCTTTCCCGGATGGATGAACAACGGATAGATCAGATGTTCGGGCCCGACCCAGTTCTCCCGCTGGAAGCCACGGACGACGGCGTTCTTGCGATTGCGTCGCGGCCGCGAGCGGAGATCGGTTTCGAAGCCTTCGTCGGTGTCTCGAAACAGTCCATCGTCCATCGCGGTTCCCCTCTTGGCTGTACCTTTGCCCGGAGAATCTACAGGCGGGCGCTCCGTGTGACCAGCCCGACCGGCGAGAACGTGTGCCCCGGAATCACCTCGCCAAGGTTGTTGTTGCCCAAGTGAGCGCGGACAACCTCGCCGATGACATCGCGAAAGTCGGTCGTGAATTCGAGATCGCGTTGCTGGTGCAGCTGTTCGGTCGCGAGCCCCGGCCAACGCCCCACGACGTCCCGGGGTTTCCCCTTGCCAGCGGCCTCGACGCTCCCGCCGACGGCGAGCATGCAGTTCCCCCAGCCGTGGTCCGTCCCGCGCGTCCCGTTCTCGCGCGCCGTGCGGCCGAAGTCGCTCAGCGTAACGACCAACGTGTCACGCATCCGATCGCCGAGATCGCGTGCAAACGCCGCAATCCCGTCGCCGAGAGACTGAGCCAGATTCCCGAACTGACCTTCTGCGCCGTTTCCTTGGTTCTGGTGCGTGTCCCAACCACCGAAGTCCACTTCCGCGACTTCCAGCCCCACGTCCGCCTTGATCAAACGGGCGATCTCTCGCAGCTGCACGCCAAGTCCGCTGCGTGGGTACTCCCCCTCACCCCGGGGTGGGTTGTCGACCACCTTACGAAGTACCTTGATCCCCTCGAGCGTCTCGTCCCCAGCACGCCGGATCAGATCGCGAGGCCCATCCTTGCCGTCCCCCGGGCGCCGTCCGTAGGCATGCTCGAGTGCGGCTGCGACGGCATCACCGCCGACGCGAGACTGCGGCAGGGTCAGGTCTTCGATACCACGCACCGCGTACGCCGGAACATCGCCGCGCAGGATGCGGGGCAGCGTATCGCCGACGGCCACAGCGCGAATCGGACCTCGCCCTTCCGACGTAGCCAAGTGGCGGTTCAGCCATCCGTCGGAGTGAATCGAGTTGCCGACCACACCGGTCTCCCATACATCTTGTTCCTCAAAGTGCGACCGCGTGTTCTCCGAGTACCCAACAGCGTGCAGTGCGGCCAGCTGGCCGTCGCGATGGAGAGGCAGCAATGCCTGCAAGCGCGGGTGCAGACCGAAGTACCCATCGAGATCGATCGCACCTCCTTCTTGCCCAGGAGCCGCGATTGCCAAGCTGGGACGCAGCGCTGCGTAGTGAGGATCGCCGTGCGGCACGACCAGGTTCAGGCCGTCAACGCCGCCGCGCAAGAAGATGATTACGAGCGTCTTTCTGCGGGCTGTTTTCTCGATCGTGGTTGCGGCCGAGAAGGCAGACCATGGCTGCGCGCAATAGCAAAACGCAAGGGCTCCACTGGACTGCAAAAAGAACCGTCGGCTGATCGTCATCGGCAACCCTTCATCGCAAGTTCGCTTCGGGCAACTGGCAAATCAACTTTGCTACTTCGAGTATCTGTTTGCGGGCACCTTCACTCTGTACGGAACGCAAGAATCCACAAGCGGCTTCATTCGAGCGCTTGCCGAGGAGCCGCCCGGTCACGCGCATCGCTAGGTAGTCGACAACTCGCTGTCGCCATGCAGCATCGCGCTTGGCCTCGCCGACGCGCACCCAGGCCGGTGGTACGAGCGCGAGCAGGCGCCACTCTTGTTGCCGCGCCAGCCGCCAGCGCTGCAGCATGGCGTTTGAGTCGGCGTAGGCGTGGTCCTCGTCGGGATAGCCATCGGGCGTGGCTCGGTCGTACAGCGCCATGCCGCTACGATTCAAGAACCCATTCAACGTGCCGACACGCTGGTCGCCGCAGATTCGCGTCAAGCGCAACCCGTAGTCGAGCGGTGTGGCCACGCGTGGTGGCAGCTCGCGACGCCAAAAATCGGGATGTCGAGCGATCGCGCGCAAGACCGCGCTGAGGTCACCCCCACTCTGCTGAAACGTGGCGGTAGCCGCAGCGACGACCGCTGCCGGCGCGGGCACGGCCACATAGTGCTCGACGAGTTTGGTGGATAGGAACTTCGCTGTGCTCGGATGGCGCGTGAGCAACTCGAGGAAGCGACGCACACGTGCATAGCGTCCGGCCCCGTTGGCTGCTGCAAATGCACTCCCCAACAACCTGTACTCAGCGCCATCTCCAAGGCGTGGATCGAAGCGAAACTCTGCCGCGAGGTAACCGACGTCCTCGACCAACGCAGCTTCTGCAGCGTAGGTCCAGCCCGTCAACAGCTTCGCCGCAGTCGTAACGTCCTCTTGCCGGTAACCGCCATGGACACCCAATGTGTGCAGCTCCATGATCTCGCGCGCGTAGTTCTCGTTCAGACGGCCGCGAAAGCTGCTTTGTTGATCGAGGTAGGTCAGCATCGCTGGGCTCGACGCGGACGCCAGAAGCTGCTCGGAGAACGGCGCCCCGAGAAGGTCGGCGAAGCGTCGATGTTCACTCCACTTCGGCCCGGCATCGGTCTTGCCGAGCCAAGTGTTGAAGTGGTTCTCGAGCCAATAGGCGAATCGGATCCTCGCCGGCGACTTCGATCGCAACCACTCGAGGGCTACACGGCGGCGCACATCATCACGGCGGCCCAGGCGCGGGTAGCGAACGGTTGCAAGGGCGGCCAGGACGGCTTCGTCTGCAGGGGCGGCGGCGAAGTCCAAAGCGGCTGCGAGCCACTCCTGCTCGCCGGCAGCCAGCAGCTCGGCAAGCCTGGCCTCCTCGACACCAAAGCCAAACCGATCGAGCATGCGCACGGCACGTTCGTACTGTGTCAGTTCCTTCGGTTGCTTCCGCAGCACTCGAAAGCGATGGACGTCCGACTTTGCCAACACGCCGTCGCTGCCGCCCACCACGACCCGCAACCGGCGCTTGCCGGCGGCGACGTCTCTCAGCAACAACGGCAGGACAATGAACCCGTCGCTGGTGGGACGCTGACGCAAGCGTTGGCGCTGACCGTCGATCTCGACGTCACCCCACGTCACGGGTCCCCCCGGTGGCACTTTCACGACAGCCACGTCCGTGTCGTAGCCGCTTGCACCGGGTTTGGGATAACACCAATCGATCGTGATGTCGGCCGGCTCCCGCGATTGCGTTGACCTCTGGCGCAGGACGACGGCACGCAGGTAGAGGTTGCGATCGCCAACGTTCGCTTGGTAGTGATCGTTGGCAAACGTGACCAATAGTTTCTTCTCGCCACTGCGGCACTCGAGCGCACCCACTGAGTAGCGTTGCCACTGGCCGTAGATCGGTGGCTGGCCGACTAGCTGACGCTTGCCATCGGCCAACAACTCGACCTTGCAGATCGGTGCGCCCTCGAACGCGTCGCCACGCGCTTCGACAGAGCAGTCGAAGTCACCGACCAGGTCCTCGGGCAGCTCCAACGTGGCCGTTGCACTGCCGTAATAGGCAGCGACGCGATGCCCAGCTCCCTGTGAATCGGTCCTTAGCAGCTTCTGCAGCACGTCGTCCCAGCCAGAATCATAGACGCTGAAACGCGCACTGCGGCGTGGTACCCCACTCCGTTCATGGGCTCCGGAAACGTGGACCGTTTGTACCAGCGACGAGTTCTCAACACCGGAATCCAACGTCGCTGTCAACCGTACCTCGTTCGCGCCGGGGTACAGTTCGCTGCGCGCGATCCAGAACGCGGGTGCTGCCGCCCGTTGACTGCGAAGCGGCGCTCCGTTCACCCAGAGAGTGACAGTCGGCGGCGGCGTAGATTCGGCATCTCGCCACCAACACAGCGCTTCGACCGGCAGCTCATCCAAAACTTGGCTGCCATCGAAAGTATTGCGGAATGCGACTCGGACTTCGGCGTGCAGCGGCACGCGCTCGACGCTCGCAGGTCCCGGGGGCCGCTGCGACACTGGCACCAGCTCGAAGCGATCGAGGTAGAGGTTTCGGTCGGCGAGCCGCGCCGCGAAGAAGTCGTTGGCGAAGTACGCCGTCAGATGATGCGAGCCCGCTGCCAGCTGGATCGGCGTGCCAATCGCCATCCGATGCCAGCCACGACCGGCGATCCGGGTCGCGGAATGCGACTGTGGCTGGTCATCGACGATCATCGCGATCGTCGGGAAGGCGCCACCGGCATAGTCGCCGCGGACGGTCAAGAACAGTTGATAGGCAGCGGCTTCGGAAACGTCGACGGGCAGCACCCAGGCGGGACGTGGCCCATAGTTGGCCACCATGCGAGCACCAGAAGCCGACCCGTCGGGCTGCACCCGGGGACCACGTTCTCCCTGCGCCTGCGGCCGTGATGTCGTCACGTAGTCCTCGCACTCACCGCTGAGTGCGACTGCGGCGTCTGCGGGTAGCACGAGAAACTGCGCCGTCGCTCGATGTTGCGCACCGCCATCGTGTTCACAGCGGACTACAAAGGTGTGATAGCCAGCGGTTAGCTGCGAACAATCCACCTCGAAGGCAGCCAAGTGCAAAGGCCCCCACTCGGCCGGCGTCGAACCGATCGGTGTCAACTCACCGAGCCCCGGCACGTGCATGCGCAATCGCGGCATGCTCGTGGGCTCGGCGTCGCTGCCCGCGAACCGAGTGAACTGAACCGCGAACCGCACCTTACCCCAAAGGGCCGCGCCGGGCCCGGGAGAGACGACCCGCAGAGGCGACCAAGGCTTCACGCGGGCTGCCGGTTCGCGCACGTCGATCTGCAGCTGCGCGTCACCGACTTGCAACGTCGCCGGCCCCAGGGCCGTCGCCCGTACGCGCACGTAGCCGATCGTCTCTCCTGCGAGGAAGCGCGCCTCCTCGACGACAACTATGCCGCGACTCGCGACTGGCGCCAGACTCCACGCTGCCTCTCTGGGCTGCTCGACGAGCAGCGGGAGTAGCGCACTCTCGCCCAGCCACAGAACTGTACTCGCAGTGGAGAACGTCGGGGCGGGCGCACTACCGCTACCACGAAGGTCGTCTCCGGCCGAAACCGGCATGGAGAACAGACACAGTGCCACGATCAGCGGAAGCAGCGGCGACGTCGTAGTCCCGCTCGGCCGCGAGGTCGTTCGCTCTCGAGTCTGCGCTCGGTCGGTCACATCTTCGGTCATCTCTTCGGTCCCATGTTCGGTCCCATCGTCCTCTGAGGCACGCATCGTAGCCGCGCAGATCAATGAAGACCAACGAGAACTCGGACCAATGACTGGGAACCATCGTGTGTTGCGCTGGAGCAAAAAAATAGGCCCCGACGCATGCGCACCGGAGCCTGATCTTGCTGCATATGGGGGGCGGTGTTCTGCTCACCCGCGAATAGTTGGGGCACAGAATGAGCAGAGATAAAGGGACGGGACCGTCGATAGGGGAAATCGACGGTCGCCGTCCGAGGAGGAGTCAGGGGCCCGAAGGCCCCTTACCTGGGAATACCCCAGGCGGGGCAGCGTTCCATCCACAACTTCACCTGCCTCGTTTGTCGTGCACCCGGGATGCGCCGACATTGGGAGAGAGGGAGTTCAACTGCTGGCCGACTCTACCTGTCGTTTGAATGTTCGAAGAAGACGGCACACAGCGTGCCCGTCGCCTCAGATCTGCGAAGGGCCCCTGAGACACGCTGGACCGAACGCCGCAGTTCCGATTCCGAACGCTGGCCCAGAACTGGAACAGCGCGCCCAAAAACCGTACAACGCTCTCTCAACACGCTTACCAGGAACAAACTCTCGAGCCGCTTGCAGGAGCACCACACGATGTCGACTACACCGCCATGCGCGACCAAGAAGGAACACGAGACGATGCATCACGGCATCACGCGCAACGATCCCTACGCCTGGATGAAGGACCCGCGTTGGCAAGAAGTCTTACGCGATCCCTCGCTGTTGGAGCCCGAGATCCGTAGCTACCTCGAGGCCGAGAATGCCTACATGGAAGCATCGCTCGCAGGAACGAAGCCGCTGCAAGAGCAGCTCTTCGCCGAACTCAAGGCCCGCATCAAAGAGGACGACTCTAGCGTGCCTATGCCCGACGGCCCTTGGGAGTACTACCGTCGCTTCGAGACCGGGGGGCAGTACCCGATCTACTGCCGTCAAGCACGGGGCGGCGGCGCCGAGGAAGTACTGCTCGACGTCAACGCGTTGGCCGCCGGCAAGGAGTTTTGTCGGGTCATGCAGGCCGAGCCGAGTCCGGATCACAAGGTGCTTGCCTACGCAGTCGATGAGAACGGCTCTGAGATCTGCGTCATTCGCTTCAAAGATCTAGCAACCGGCGAGCTGCTCCCCCATACGATCGAACAAGCGTCCGGAGACTTCGAGTGGGCGAACGATGGCAAGACGTTGTTCTATTCGATCCTCGACGACAACCACAGGGCGAAGTGGGTGCGACGCCACACCCTCGGCAGGGACGGCGATGACCCGTTGGTGTATGAAGAGCCAGACGACGGCTTCTTCACTAGCATCCAGAAGACTGAGTCAGGGCGCTTCTTGTTGATCAGCGCCCATGACCACACGACGTCTGAAGTGCACTATCTCGACGCCGACAACATCACCGCGCCGCTGCGTTGCATCGAAGAGCGACAACCAGACGTACTGTACAGAGTCACCCACCACGGCGAACAGTTCTTCTTGTTGCTGCGCGAGGACAACGCCAAGGATGGCTGCATCGTCACCGCACCCACCGCCAACCCGGGGCGGGCACAGTGGCAGGAGTGGCTGCCGCACGAGGCAGGGCGCTTGCTCGAAGACGTGTTGATGTTCGATAGCTACATGGTCCGGCGCGAAACAGTGAACGCCCTACCGCGTATTGTCGTCCGCGATTTGAGCAGCGGCGCCGAGCATGAAGTGGCATTCGAAGAGGCGGCCTACGAGCTCGGCCTGGTTCCGTGTCGTGAGTTCACGACGAACACGTTGCGGTTTGCGTATTCGTCGATGACAACCCCCCAAAGGGTCTTTGACTACGACATGCAGGAGCGCAGCCGTGACCTGCGCAAGGAACAGGAAGTGCCGAGCGGCCACAACCCAGCGGATTACAAGACGGAACGTGTCTTTGCCAAGACCCACGACGGCGAGGAAGTGCCGGTCACGCTGCTGTACAGCGCCAACACGAAGCCGTGCCGTGACACACCTTTGTTCCTCTACGGCTACGGCTCTTATGGCTACTCCATGCCGGCTTCCTTCGCGACGTCGCGTTTTAGCCTCGTGGACCGTGGCTTCGTTTTCGCGATCGCCCACATACGCGGCGGCAAAGAACGCGGCTATCGCTGGTACGAACAAGGTAAGCGCGCCCACAAAGAAAACACGTTTCGTGACTTCATCCGCTGCGCCGAGCATCTCATCGAGACCGGCTACACCGGCCCCGGTAAGGTCGTCGCGAACGGTGGCAGCGCCGGCGGCATGCTGATGGGAGCCATAGCCAATATGCGCCCCGACCTCTTCCATGCCATTGTCGCCGCCGTACCGTTTGTCGACGTGCTCAACACAATGCTCGACAAAGATCTGCCGCTCACGCCACCGGAATGGCCCGAGTGGGGCAATCCCATCGACAGCAAGGAAGCGTACGATACGATCGCAGCGTATTCTCCATACGACAATGTCGCGGCGAAGGACTACCCACACATGCTCGTCCTTGCCGGGCTGACCGATCCACGAGTCACGTACTGGGAGCCGGCAAAGTGGGTCGCACGCCTACGCGAGCGCAAGACCGACGACAACCGCCTGCTCTTGAAGACAAACATGGGCGCCGGCCACGCGGGCGCGTCAGGACGCTTCGACTATTTGAAGGAAACGGCGCTGATGTACGCGTTCGTCCTGGAGTGTGTCGCGCTTGCCAGCGCGCCCTGACTTACACGCACTTACCAGCGCGCCCTAGTGTGCGTGTGCTCGCGTGACCTGCGCGGAACCAACGCACGGTTGCACCGGATTCACGCAGCGCCGAACGGAGTGTCAAAAAGATTGCCTCTTCTGACCGCACTTGGCGTTTCCCTGTTGTTGGGGGGGCCGGGAACGGTCAGGAGGGACGATTCGTCAACACCACTACTCCCTCTCCCACTATGCCATGACGGGCCACTGGACAACGCGGAGCCTCGTCGAGGCCGTTCCGTCGCAGCGACCGCTGCGAGGGCTTTCGTGCCGCCTCCCCTCCACTTTGTTCGAACTCGCTGACCCTCACCCCGAGCGCAGTCCACCTGCATCCGACCGGCGTGACTCTTTGGGCCGCTACCAAGGCAAGATGAAGTAGCGCCGTCGTGGCAGGTTGCGCTCGAGATGAGGATAGTCCAGGTCTTGCGCCTTCAGATAGCGATGGACACGCCGCATGAGACCACGACCGTGAAAACCAAAGACATTCGGGAGCCAGTGATCGGGACCGAGTCGATCCCCAGCTTGAATCGAAAAGCGTCGCGCCAGTGACTCGGGCGCGAACCGCAACCCAGCGGCCTCTAGCTGTTGCCGGCAGATCACTGCAAGAAAGTAGTCCTCGTTCCCCCAGTACTTCTCGGGAACATCGTAATCCTGCCAATCGCGGTGCCACTCCAGCTGCGCGGACTGCGCCAAGAAACGTGCGCTACGAAGTGAGAAGCCGCCACTCCCGACGGTGCAGCCAGTGGGCAACGGACGGCGCTGCGTCGACAGCCATGGTGCGCCGATGTAGTCGTATTCAGCGAACTCTGGCGTCCAGCGTTGCTTGTTCAACACGAAGCCATCGAGCTGCACCATAAGGCAGTGCGTCGTGTCAACGTGATCGGCCAACCCCTCGACGCAGAACTTGCTGTAGGCGAAGTAGTCGAGGGGTTCGATCTGCCGGCATTCGACACCGCTGGGAGCTTGGCGAGCTGCGTTCGGATCGGACGTCAACAGCCGCAGCTTGGCTGCCATTGGCAGCTGGGCGCCGCACCCGACCAGGAGATCTATGTAGTCCTGGGTGTCAGCGCCGACCCCATCGATTGCG